>CBFDAY010000319.1:0-3778 GCA_965602895.1 uncultured bacterium | reverse complement strand
TTGTGGTCATGTGTTCTGCCGCCATCGCAAATCGCGCCTCATCATCATAGATGCCACACGGTATTTCGCAATGAGCGAATGCCGGTAACCCCAGGGGCATCGCTAGAGCAAAGACAGCAACAAGAGCAATAATCAGTTTCATGACTACCTCCTTCTTTTATCCATCAGCCGCGCTGAATTCGCCGAGACCATATTTCATCAGGAGTCGGCGGAGTCTTCACGATACAGGATTGCAACAAAAACATGGAGGTCCTGAAGCCTTTCCAGAGAATTGTTTCACCTCCTTTCGAGGGCTGGAATATGAAACCGCACTTCCCGAGCGGCGGCAATAGCGCGTCGACTCAGGGTTTCGGCAAAGCATATTCCCCGTTTTCGTGTTTCATCCGTCTGACGAGCGCCCGGGACCGAGCCTGAAGTCGAGCCGGTCGGAGGGGAAGTTGGGATTGTAGTAGGGATCGAGCGGAATCTTCTCCACCCACCTTTTCCTGAACAGGACTTCTTCGGCCTCGTTGGATCTGATGCCCGTGCTTGCGCTCTCGTGGTGGTAAAGCAGCGCAAACGGCGTGTATACGATCCTCATGTCCGCTTCCAGGGCGCGGAGACAGAAGTCGACGTCCTGGTAAGAAACGGATAGGGAAGTGTCGAACCCGCCGAGTTCGTGGAAGACCTTCTTTTTCACCATCATGCATGCCGCGCTGACGGCGGAGCAGTCGCGAATGCTGTCGGCCGTCCCGAAATATCCGTGCTCGTCCTTCGGGAGCCTGCTGTGCAGATGGCCCGCCGTCCCGCAGTGCCAAAGCACCACCCCGGCGTGCTGTATTGTGTCGTCCGGATACAGGAGCTTGGCGCCGACGGCGGCCACGTCGGGAAGATGGCTCAGCTCCAGCATGGCTTCCAGCCAACCGGGCTCGATCACCGATGTGTCGTTGTTAAGGAACACCAGGAAGTCACCGTTTGCATCGGCGGCGGCGAGATTGTTGATGGCCGAGAAGTTGAATTCCGCATCGTACGCGATCACGCGGATCCGCCGATCGCCCGAACCTATCGTGGAAAGATAGTCGCCGGTTTCCTTCGCGACGCTCCGGTTGTCGACTATTATGATCTCATAATCCGGATAGTCCGTCTTTTGCTCAATCGAATCTATGCATCGCCGCAGGCGCTCCGGGCGGTCCCTGGTCGGAATTATTATGCTGACGGACGCGCCGGGAGATATCGCGGGCCTCACCCTGAAACTTCCGTCGAAAAGCCCCTTTTCGACGGCGCCCTCTATTCCTCGCCGATCCAGGGCCTCGCCGAGCGCCCTCAAAGAGGACGCTTCGGGAGATTTTGCCTCGCTTTGAACCGAATAGCTCGATGCCGTCGAGCCGCCGGATATCCTCCAATGGTACAGAATCTTCGGTATGTGGCGGATTCGCCGCGTGCGCTCGGTCAGCCGCAGGACGAGATCGTAGTCCTGAGCGCCGTCAAATCCTTCCCTGAATCCCCCGATCTCTTGGATGAGAGCCTTCCTGTAGACGCCCAGGTGGCTGGTGTACATGTTCGACAGCAGCAACTCGGGCGACCAGTCCGGTTTCAGGAAGGCTTCCACGTGGCGGCCTCTCTCGTCGGTCTTGTCCTCGTCGGAATAGACCATATCGGTGTCCGGGTATTTGGCGAGGAGTTTTGCGACTTCAAACAAGGCGTCGGGCGAAAGCTCGTCGTCGTGATCGAGGAGCGCGATGAATTCGCCCTCGGCAAGCTCGATCGCGGCGTTCGACGCGCCGGCGATTCCCGCGTTCTCCGGCAGGAACTTCACCTTTATGCGGTCGCTCCGCGAGGCCAGCGCCTCCAGTTCCGCCCTGGTATCGGCCCGCGTGGAGCAGTCGTCGGCTATGCACAGTTCCCAGCCGGGATACACCTGCATCTCGACCGACCGTAAGGCCTTATGAAGCAGCGGCGCGTCGGTGTTGTACACCGGCATGATGACGCTGATGAGCGGGCGATGGGCGAATTTCGCCGCCTCCGCCCTCATCTTTTCGAGGGCTTCATCCGAAGGCGCGTTTCGGCGGCGCCATTTTTTGTAGCAGATATCCTCAATGGAGAGCAGCCGCCTGCCCAGCAACCGGAACCCGAAGTATGAAGAGCAGTAGCCCAGCGCCACCGATGGGCTTTCGGTCTGGAACAGCCTGATGACTTTATCGATCTTGGACATTAAGCCCCTCCGGATGCCGGTCGTCCGATTCCACGGTGTGCGGAAGGCCGGGCAACGGGCATCGCCCAGCATATCTCCCCGGGCCTTAATCATATCATAAACGCGCCGCTTTTTTTCTCCCGCGCGCACGTGCTTTTACGGGGGCGCGGCCCACGCGATAAATCGGCATGATCCCGCCTCTTATCGGCGCCGCGGGTCCGATCTGCCCGGCGGGTCGCCGGGCCTAAAATATGCCCAAAAAAATCTGCGCACAATTTTTGTCCTAAAGCACTTGACTTTCCCCCCCCAAAAATGCTATATATTAAAACCGTAATTTTTTGGGATGCTTCACGGCTTTTGGCGTCACGCCCAAAGCCGACGCACTAGGAGATTACCCTCCGTCTTCTCATATTCGTTGCGTTAGCTGCGCAGTCACCCCATGAAGTGCGCGGCGCTTGAGTGGAGAGGAAATCATTGGCGGAAATACAATTTGACAGTTGGTTTGTAGAATCGTGCGGCAAATTTGTCGGCGAACAGACAATTTCCAGCGTCCCTGAAGCCCATCAAAAGTTCTTCTCGGGTGAGCAATGCCCGCCCGAAGTCAAGGCGGTTGTGGGATGGGGCGGCCTCGTCGTTTTGGGCGAAGACGTCTGCCCCGTCCAGCTCATGGTGAGCTTCTTCGAGCAGGTACAGGCGAAGTCCTGCGGCAAGTGTTTTCCCTGCCGCGTGGGTTCGCGCGTAGTGTACGACTTGCTCTGCAAGATAGCCGCCGGGGAGGCCGAGGTCGCCGACATAGACAAGCTGGGGCCGATCGTGGCGGATATTCGCGCGGCGGCGCTCTGCGGTTTCGGCATAGCGATGGAGAAGCCGCTCCTCGACGCGCTCGTGAATTTCCGCGCGGAGTTCGAGGCCCATGTGAACGGGAAGAAGTGCAAGCCGCTCGAGACCGAATCGATCATGATAGCGCCCTGCAACTTCGGATGCCCCGCGACAACCGACGCCGCAAGATACATCGAACTTATAAGAGAGCGTAAATACAATACATCGATAGACGTCGCCCGCGTGCCGAACGCATTCGCCGCGGTCTGCGGGCGCGCCTGCTTCCATCCCTGCGAGACCGTCTGCAAGCGTTCGAACGTCGACGAGCCCATATCGATTGCCTTCCTCAAGCGTTTCGTGTCCGACTACGAGAAAAAGCTCATAAAGGAAAAGCAGTTCCGGTATGAGCCGCATAGATCGACCGGCGAGAGAGGCAAAGTGGCCGTCATCGGGACCGGCCCCGCCGGCGCGACGTGCGCCCGCGAGCTGGCCGCGAAGGACTACGACGTTACGATATTCGAGGCGGCGCCGGTTGTGGGCGGCACGACCCATCTCGGAATACCGGCCTACCGCCTGCCGCGCGACGTCGTGAGGGGCGAGCTGGAGCAGGTGGAAGCTCACGGCGTCAAGATCAAGCTGAATACCGCTCTCGGGAAGGACTTCACGCCGGAGGACCTCAAAGAGCAGGGCTTTAAGGCGATTTTCCTCGCGATCGGCGCGATGAAGGGCCGCAAACTCGGCATCCCCGGCGAGGAGGAGAACGAGGGCATAATGGACGCGATGGAGTTC
>CBFDAY010000318.1:0-3797 GCA_965602895.1 uncultured bacterium | reverse complement strand
GTGTTGCAATTTTTCGGAAAAACGACAGTTCAACGATTAGTGTGAATACCAGCTAGTGTCATGTCCCATGTATATCTTGACTAAATATGAGAAATCCTCGAGTCTTTTTGTCATTGCATTGAAAGCAAGAATCTACGTGTTTTCTTGTGGAATGGATTCCCGCTCCCCGATCGGAGTCGAGGACAAGCTTCGCGGGAATGACACATGCGGGTAGCTAGTACGACGAATGACTCTGTAAAGGTAATTCTGGGACACGATACTAGAAACGTCTATCTAATGATGGGTTTATGACGGTTTTACTCCGTCCCGCAATCCCGGAAGACATGGATTTCCTCTGGTCTTTGCATCAAGACACGATGCGCGAGTACGTCGAGAAGACGTGGGGCTGGAACGACTCATGGCAACGCCGGCGCTTTTTTGAACGATTCGACTCGGCCGGTCGGCAAATCATCGAAGTCGACGGCATCGCTATCGGCATGCTTCAAGTGGATCGACAGTCCGACTTCATCTTTCTCAAAAATATCCAGATATCCCCTTCTCACCAGCGCCGGGGCATAGGCACGCGGATAGTTCGATCACTTATTGATGAAGCCGAAGCACTAGGAGTTCCGCTTCGCCTTCAAGCTCTCAAGGTAAATCCCGCGCAGCGATTTTATGAGCGACTTGATTTCAGGGTAACCGGAATTTCCGGAACTCAGGTCCACATGGAACGGCCGCCCGGGCGCGGTCCGTCTCAAACGTCTTCGTGATCCGCAGGCGAGGAACCTCTTCTCAACCACGAAGACACAAAGAAATCCCAGAGAAATTATTTGATTGTCCTTTTTTCTTTCATGCATTTGTGGTCTTTACTCTGTTACATTGCCCGGCGAAATGAAGCAACCCGCTCTCATTGACACCCCTGAAAACACTGTGTTAGAATTCGCCCGTCAACAAAGGGGCGAATGAGTATGAATGCCGAGATCATCATGATCGGCTCTGAGCTTTTGCTGGGGCAGATCGTCGACACCAATGCCGCCTACCTCGCGAAGGAACTCGCCGGGGTGGGCATTAATCTTTTCTACAAGACGACCGTCGGCGACAACCCCGAGAGGATGGCCGAGGTGTTCCGGGCCGCGCTGGAAAGGTCCGACGTCGTTATTACCTCCGGCGGTATCGGCCCGACCGAGGATGACCTCACGCGCGAGATAGCCGCCGAGATCGTGGGAGAGCCCCTCGAGTTTCACCAGGGGCTGTTCGACCAGATAAAGGAGCTGTTCGAGCGCCACGGGTTCACTATGAGCCCCAACAACCGCAAGCAGGCGTTTATTCCACGCAATGCGGTCCCTATCGAGAATCCGGTCGGCACCGCTCCCGGCTTTGTCGCCGAGAAGGACGGCAGGTCGATAATAGTGCTTCCGGGCGTTCCCCGCGAGCTGAAATTCCTGACCGAGACCTTTGTGCTTCCGTACCTCAGGAAGAAGTATTCGCTGGGCGAGCTGAACATTCGTTCAAGAGTCCTGAAGATCTGCGGGAAGGGAGAAAGCAGAGTCGACGCCGTCGTTGGCGACCTCATAAAGAACTCCAAAAATCCCACGGTCGGTATCCTCGCGGAACCGGCACAGATTTTGCTCCGTATTACCGCCAAGGCCGAGACGGCAGCCGATGCAAAGGCGAAAATCGCCGAGGTGGAGACCGAAATCCGCAGCCGATTCGGCCGGCTCATCTTCGGCGCTGACGATGATACGCTGGAAGGCGTTGTCTGTCAGTTGCTTCAAGAGGAGAGTAAGAGCCTGGCGGTGCTTGAAACCCACACCGGCGGAGGCATCGCTCAGCGGTTCGTGACGATGAATTGCCCCGCGCTGATGGAGGCTTTTGTGGCCCGAAGCGATGACTCGCTCCGCCGTGTTGCGGGCGTCGATGAGGCATCGTGGAGCGACAAAAAACGTAACCATTGGGCGCTTTCCGTCGAATTGGCGAGGGCCGTGCGCGAGCGGTCGGGCGCTGACATAGCCGTGGCGGCGGTCGGGATAGCGCCGGAATCTGAAAATTTTGCACCCGATGAGAAGGCTTCGGGCAAGACGTGCATCGCAGTCGATTCGGCCGGTGGAAACGCCTTCTGGGAGTTCCGTTTTGCCGGGACCGAAAGGGTGAACCAGATGCGGGCGACCGTGCTTGCCATCGAGGCGCTGAGACGTTTCCTCATCGGCTATGTTGACCCCGAGCATCCGCCTCGGACACAGTCAGGTCGGTAAAACAATGATTTGCGACAAGTGCGACAGGAAAAACAGGAAGGACGCGAACTTCTGCGACCGCTGCGGGCAGAGTCTCTTGCATATTGCCGGCCGGAACAGCGGTGACATCTCCACGATTCCCGCCACGAACCCGCCGAGAATAGACGAGTCCATCACGCAGGAGCAGCTCAGCCGCATTTTGGGCGGACGATACGAACTCAAGGAAATGCTCGGGCGCGGTGGCATGGGGGTGGTATATCGCGCATACGACCAGCAGCTCGGGATGGACGTCGCCATCAAGTTCCTGTTGGACAGTTTTGTCAACGACATCGGCGCCATCGCCAGCCTCAAGCGCGAGGCTAGGGCCGCCATGCGGCTGGCGCATCCCAACATCCTCCGCCTCTATAACTTCGAGGACACGCCCGAGGCGAAGTATCTCCTGATGGAATATGTCCTCGGCGAGTCACTCTCATCGGTTGCGTCTCGAAAGCCCAAGGGTTGCTTTTCCGAGCAGGAAGTGAAGGACTACATTGCGGATGTCTGCGAGGCGCTCAAGTGCGCGCACGGCGAGGGCATCATCCATCGCGATATCAAACCCAGCAACATTCTCATCGCACAGGATGGACAAGTCAAGCTGGCCGACTTCGGCATCGCACACTTCAAGGAGACCGGTGGCAGCCAGACCAACCTTGGCGGAGGCACACCGGTCTATATGAGCCCGGAGCAGATTGTCGAATTGCCTCTCGACGGGCGGACCGATATCTATTCGCTGGGAATCACGATGTACCAGATGCTTTCCGGCGCTCCACCGTTTACCGGCGACGACGTCCGCCACTGCCACCTGCACGTGATGCCAAAGCCGATCAAGGGCGTGTCGGATTGGATGAACACGGTCGTCCTCAAATGTCTCAGGAAGGAGTCCGAGGGCCGGTGGTGCAACGCCGAAGAACTCAGGGACGTGCTCAAGGGCAAGAAGGAGATCGGTGTCGCCATGAGCGGCGTGTATCAGCCGGAATGGCTGAGGGCGCGGTCGCAGGGAAAGGTGGTATCGCCCGGGAAACAATCCTCCGAGGGTTCGGAGTCCGAGCCTGAGGCGCCCGAGCGCCGCCGATTGCCTGTGCACAAGACTCCGCCGCCGATTCGCGCGTCGGGAGTGCACGAGCGCGCGGAAAGGATCAGGAGACATTCGGGTCTGATTTCTGCCGCCCCCGAATCCCGAACGGGTCGCGCGGTGACCGGCATGCTGACCGGCATGGGGGCCGGCGCGATAATGATCGCCATCGGGCGAAGCTCGCCCTGGCCGATTCCGCAGGACGTTTTTTTCCAGCTCAGTTGGATCATGTATGGCTCACTCTTGGGAGTTGCCATCGGTTTCGCGCAGAGGCGGACCATGAAAGGACTTCTCTCTCTTGCGCTGGGATTGACGGGCGGCGCGGTGGCCGCGATTCTGCTCAGGTCGCTGACCGGCCTTGCTTTCCTCGAACGCTTCGAGCCGGTGTACTATGGTATACCGTGTGCCGCCACGGTCGGGGCATTCCTGGGAATCTCGGACGGGATATATGAGAAGTCTTTGGGATACTCGATCCG
>CBFDAY010000317.1:0-3833 GCA_965602895.1 uncultured bacterium | reverse complement strand
AGGCATCTCGGCATTTATCGCTATCCGGTAGGGTATTTGGTTTCGAAGCGGAAATTGACTGGTCGGTTTCTTCTCTGAATAACCCGCCACAGGCGGGTCAAAGACCTGCAATGACATGAAGGGGTCGGTTTGCGGATTTTTTTCCGTGCGCTCCAAGGTTTGGGGGGAATCCGTGCAATCTGCGTAGTTCGTTGTTGGAATGTCCTTGTTCCTGTCTCGTTTTTTTGATTCCCGCGTCGCATCTTGACTTCGGGTGACGCATGTCATAGGATATGACCGTTTTCTCGAAAGCGAGGGTCGGCAGAGGATAATAAATCGAGGAATATGAAAAATGGAGAGAGTCACCTTTCGCAACATCGGCGACATCAAAGCCATCGAGTCGGTTCCTCTCGAAGAAAGGGTTCCGACAAAGAGCACATATGAACTCATAAAAAAAGGCGCCCGGGAAAACCCCGACACGGTCGCCATCCATTTTCTCATGTCGGGCGAAATGTGGGAGACGCCTGTCGACGTGACGTACCGCGAGTTTGTCGGGCGGATAACGCAATCGGCCAACTTGTTCCACGACCTCGGTGTCGGCCCGCGCGACGTCGTCACATACATCCTCCCCAACCTGCCGCAGACCCATTTCACGGTCTGGGGCGCCGAGACCGCCGGCATCATAAACCCGATCAATCCGATGCTCGAGCCCTCGCAGATTAGAGACATCATGAACGGCGCGAAGACAAAGGTGCTCGTCGCGCTCGGCGAGTATCCGGGCTCGGAGATATGGCCCAAGGTGGAAGCGATCCGAGGGGAAGTCCCCACGCTAAAAGCCGTCGTGCGCGTGATGGGGGCCTCCGACGAGGCCGAGGGCATCTACGGCTACGACGAGGTCATCGACAAGTACAGCGCCGAGCGGCTCGACTCGGACCGCACAATCGAGCCCGACGAGATCTGCTCGCTATATCACACCGGCGGCACGACCGGCACACCGAAGCTGGCGATGCGCACGCATATGAACGAGATGTTCTCGGCAATGGGCTGCTCGCTCGGGCTCGCAATGGGGCACGGCACGACGATGATGTGCGGGCTGCCGCTGTTTCACGCCAATGCGCCGCTGCTGACCGGCCTCGCGCCGTTTTCGGTCGGCGGCTCGGTCGTGTTGCTAAGCCCCGTCGGCTACCGCGACCCGGGCATCATCCAAAATTTCTTCAAGATCGCCGAACATTACAAAGTCGAATCGTTCATGGTGGTGCCGACGGTGCTCTCGATGCTGCTCGACGTGCCGGTCGAGGGCATAGACCTCTCGCGCCTTAAGTACGCCATGTGCGGCGCCGCGCCGCTGTCGGTGCAGGTGTTTCGCGCGTTCGAGGAGCGGACCGGCCTCAAGCTGCTCGAGGGTTACGGTCTCACCGAGGCGACGGTGGCCTCGTCGGCCAACCCCCGCGACGGCGAGTGCAAGGTCGGCTCGGTCGGCATACGGTGGCCTTATCAGGATATGAAGACCGTGATACTCGATGAGAACGGCGAGTACGTGCGCGACTGCGGGGTCGACGAGATAGGCGTGATCGTGATGCGCGGGCCCAACGTGTTCAAGGGATACGTCGAGGATACCCACAACAAGGGCGCGTGGGTGCAGGGCGACTGGCTCAACACCGGCGACATGGGCCGCATGGATAGCGACGAATATTTCTGGCTGACCGGCCGCAAAAAGGAGCTTATCATCCGAGGCGGCCACAACATCGATCCGGCCGTGATTGAGGAAGCTCTCTACAAGATCGACGGCGTAGCGCTGGCCGCGGCGGTGGGGCGTCCCGACGCTCACGCCGGCGAGGTGCCCGTCGCATACGTCACGCCCAAGCCCGGCGCGAGCCTCGACGCCGACGAGGTCCTGGTGTATTGCCGCGAAAACATCACCGAGCGCGCGGCGATTCCCAAGCAGGTCACGATCGTCGACCCGATGCCCGTGACCGCCATCGGCAAGATATTCAAGCCCGCGCTCCGCTACGACGCAATAAAAAAAGTGTTCGACGAAGAGCTGGCGCAACTCTCAGATATTGCCGAGACAATCGACGTCAACGTCAAAGAGCACAAAGTCCACGGCACCATCGCGACCATCATCGCCAAACCCGCGGCGGGCACAAGCAGCGCGGACCTCCGCAGCCAAATCGAGGATATTCTGGGGCGGCATACGTTGTATTATGAGGTGGAAATCTCCGGCGGCTGATGCATTGAGCCGGAGATTCTTGAGAAGCGTTTATCCTTTTCCAACCTCTTCCAGCCACTTATCCGTGCCGATTTTTTTGCGGTGGTGGAGGGCGGTTTGGCGGTTCTCAAGGGCTTGTTTGGCTTCTTCGGGGCTGAGGGCAGGGTCCTGCATTGTCAGGAACGTCTCGCAGGGTAGCTCGTCGCACAGGCCGCAGTGCTCCAAGCCTTTCTTGTTGATGCAGCAGTCGTAGAGCGGGCAAACGTCGACCCCGAAGCTCGCCGTCCAGAACGGCTTTCCCTCTACGTGTCCGCAGCCCCGGCATTGGCTCCCGAGATACTCGCACTCGCCGCAGTAGAGCCCGCACACGGGCGCAAGATTCTGGTCGGTCATGATGATTCCCTCCTTCCGCAGGCTGCTCCATTATCCCCAGCGCATGCGGGCACACGCCGCCGCCACAGGATCTCTTTAAATCCTCTCAAAAACGATCTGCCGCAGGCCCCACTCGATCTCTATCTCGCCACCGGACTTGGAGGCCAGCCTTTGCAGGTCGCTTTCCAACCGCTCGATCGTCGCGTCGGAGTAGTTGTCGCGGACGAATGGCTGATGCTTCCACGTCTGGATGTTCATGTAGAACATCGTCGCCGCATTGGGTGTAGGTACCTGGTGAGGCCTCATGATGCTTGCCCGGCGCTTCAGCGAGCCGGCGTTCCTCAGCCGATCCATCACCGGCCCGACATACAGCCTGGCGGCCTGGCTGTCCAGCATGTCTTCGACAATATCGAGATAGAAACGGAACACGGAGTTTCTCGTGTGAATCCAATCCACCTCTTCCATCAGGAGCAATCCTCCCGGCCGAAGCTGCGTGGCCCACTCGCCGACAAGCTCCTGCGGATCGGGCAGATGGGTCAGCAGGAATCGGCAATAGATCAGGTCGGCCGGCCCAATAGGAAACGGAACGGATGTGACATCGTGGAGGCAAAAGGAGACCGCCTCCGCTTCGGTTCTCTTTGCAAGCCCGATGAAGTGCTCGGAGCTGTCGATGCCGACGACACGCTCGCACCCAAGCAGCTCGGCCAGAAAGCGCGTGCTACAGCCGGGCCCGCAGCCGAGGTCGAGCGCGAGGCGCGGCGTTTCGGCGACCGTCTCCAGGAGGAACGCCTTCGTCGGCTCCGAAAACACCTCGGCCAGAACCTCGAGCCTCTGCGCCGCTATGCCTGAATCGCCAAAGAGATATTCCATCAGATAAATCCACAAAGAGAAAGCAGATCGCGGCTATCGCCCCGGCATAAGCGGCGTTTCCGCCTCTTCCAAGCATTTCATGAAAAGGTCTTGCCGGCCGAAGTCTTTCAGCACCTTGCAATCCGGAAAATCAATGAACTTCTGCGGCTCGTTAATCGCGACAAACCCGACTCCCAGCTTGTTCGCGGTCTTGAGATCCCAGACGGCGTCGCCGACGCTCACGATCTTCTCGAACTTATCCGCTCCATAGCAAGCCTTCGAGTCCTCTATGCACCTGAGCAATATTTCTTCCCGCGATTTCGCGTCCGAGCCGGTTACAAGCGGTATTCCCCGCACGTCCAAGCCCGCGGACCGCAGCTTGAACAGCGCCGATTCCCTCCACGCGCCGGTGGCGATCCCGATC
>CBFDAY010000316.1:0-3847 GCA_965602895.1 uncultured bacterium | reverse complement strand
CTGTGTTCATCTGTGTTCATCTGTGTTCATCTGTGGTTTCATAATTTGTTGCTTATCTGTTTCGGGCGAACACGAGGTTCACCCCTACGAGCCCACACCCGCGCAGCGGACAGCGGATTGCCCGTTTTCCATGCGTACTACCATGTTCATCACCGGCGATTCGTCGTCACGCTCGGGGAAGTCCGATCTTACGTGTGCGCCGCGCGACTCGGTGCGCTCCAGCGCCGAGAGCGCGATCGCGTCGGCCGTGGCGAGCATGTGCGGCAGCTCGATCGTGTCGACAAGCTCGGTGTTGTGCCGCTTGATATCCGATATACAGAGATCGCCTGCTTGCTCTCTGATGCTCGCGATTTCCTCCAGCGCCTGCCTTAGCCCGTCACCGTCTCGGAGCGGGCCGACGCTTTCCCACATCAGTTTCTGCAGTGCGCGCTTCAGGTGAATCGGTCGGTGCGCCCCTTTCGATCCGGGCAGGGAGCGGAGCCGCTCTATCGGCTCTCTTGCTATGGATTCATCCGCGAACTGCCGCCCCGCGACCTCGCGCGCCGCGGTTGTGCCCGCGCGTTTTCCGAACACGAATATCTCGGTGAGCGAGGTCGAGCCGAGCCGGTTGCCGCCCATGACGCCGCCCTGCGCCTGTCCGCAGGCATAGAGCGCGCCGACGCGGCTGCGGCACCACTCGTCGGTCTTGACGCCGCCCATGTTGTAATGCACCGTCGGCAGCACGTCCCACGGCTCCTCCAGGTTGGCCGCTTTCTCGCCGTACGCCTTTCGTATGATGTCCAGGAACGGGCCGCCGAACTTCTTCACAAGCGCGACGAAGAACTCCCCCTCGGGCGAATTGACGTTCGGCTCCAGATCGAGCAGTAGGCCGCCATGCTCGGTCGCGCCGCCGCGCCGGATTTCCTCGATTATGATGCGCGCCACCTTCGCACGGGTCATGGGCATGATGTTTTCCAGGACGACGTCGCCCCCGCTGTTGAGCAGCCTGCCGCGAGGCCCCGCCATCCCGGGCTCGCCGCAGGGGGCGCCCAGCATCGCGGGCGGATGCGTTATCGCAAACGGGAGATACTGCACCTGCTCCATGTCGACCAGCTCGGCCCCCGCCCCCAGCGCAAGGCCAAAGCTGTCGCCGACGACCGACGGCATGCAGTCGGTGTGGGGATAATACAAGGAGCCCGCCCCGCCGGCCGCTATCACGGTCGATTTCGCCAGCAATGCGATCGGTTCGCCCGAGGCCGTCTTCAGCGCTGCGGCTCCGACGACTTCGCCGTCGCGAACCAGCAGTTCCGAGCAGATGGTCTCTTCGAGCGCTTCTATGTCGGCGCGAGCCACGGCCGCGCGCATCGTGTGTCCCATCGATATGCCCACGGCGGGGCTCGCGACCGCGCGCGAAGTCCTGTGGCCGCCCGGCGGGAAGCTCAACCGCTGAATCTTCCCTTCCTCGTCCCGCGAGAAGATGTGCCCGTAACCCTCGAACGTGACGGTCGCATCCATCGCGTCGCCCACAAGCGCACGGACAAGCGCCGCATCGTTGAGATACTCGCCGCCGCGGATCATGTCCTCGACGAAATCGTCCTCGCTGTCGCCCGCGGTCTCGTCGGGCGAGGTGGACATGACGCCGAGCGATATGCGGGTGTCGCCGTAGCCGATGGGCTCCTTGGAAACAATGACGACGCTCGCCCCGGCATTGGCGGCCTCGACCGCGGCCACGACACCGGCGCCGCCGGAGCCGATCACAAGCACATCCGTTTTCTTTATTTGCATTTCATGCGTCCTGTTCTTTCAATGGATTCCGCGAAGCGGCGCGGCGGCTTACACGAGGGCGCCCTCCTGCCACCCCAGCTTCACCAGTTCTATATTGTCCATATCCGCGTGGCCCAGCCTGTACTTGCTCTCGGCCAGAAACACGTGCTTCGGCGGAGGGCTGATCGGCCAGTCGGCGCCCTTGGACTCGCGGCGCTTGGCCTCGAGTATCTTCATACAAACGGTGTCGACGGCCACGGGGTCGGTACCGACGACGATCCCCTGATAGCGCCACCGATATCGCGGGTTGACCTGCGGCCCGCCGTGAAAGAGCGGCCACAGCGCGTCCACTATGATGAGCCGGCACTTGTCGCGGACGGCGGGAATCGCGTTGATGCTTGCGCACTCGGCGCAACTGTCGCCGTGTATGCTATAAGCGACGCCGATATCAGGCACATTTATGTTCCCTGGATTCACAGCGCCGATCCAGTTCTTGAGCGCCACGGCCACGCCGGCGAGCCAATGGACCTTCATGCCCGGCACGTTCACGAGCGCCGTCGCCTTGTCGGTGACTATCCTGCTGAGCGACTTCGAGTCGAACCCGAACTCCTCCAGGCGGACGTGCGCGCCTTCGAGCCCGCGGCCGGCATGGCTCCTGTCCCACAGGATCGTGTTCCGCTCGTCCACGCCTGCACTCATGAGCCCGCGCACGACAGCCCGCGATATCTTCGGCGACGTCGGGGTCATCATCACGTTTATCTTTACGCCTACGACGTCTTCGGGCTTGAAAAACTTGGCCCACGCAGCCGCGCCGTCGGACTCGCCCGTCAGTTCGAGCATGGCCCGCTCGATCATGTCCATGGCCTTCTTATCGGTGTCAAGGTCTTCTTTCTCGCGGACAAGGACCACTTTGCTTTTGCCCGCGGGAAGCGACCCGTTCGGGACCGGCTCGTGCCCCGCCGAGCAGCCCGTCGCGCCGAGCACGACCCCGGCGGCGCCGACCGCCCCGCCTTTCAGGAAATCTCTTCGCGTAAATTTGCTGGAAGATGTTCCGGCGTCTTTGTCGTCTTTCATGATGATTCCTCCGGTTTTTGTAAGGCCGTCACTCCGGCGAGGGTGCGCCTCAAGGCCCGGGCCGCCGTCTCCGACGAGGGCGCGTCGAGGATCACGACCGCCCATCGGGAACGCAGGCCCGCCGCGGCGTATACGCCGTCTTTCACTTGCGCGACAAGCGCCGCCGCGCCGAGGACTGAGGAATGATCCCGTTTCCCAAGATATTTTTCGGCGAACGCTCCGACTGCCGCCTCGGCTTCGGATTCGGACGGATATCGCAGCGCTATCTGCCTCAGCCCGCTTTGCGCCCCATCAGATTCCGCGACGATTTCCTCCCAGGTAATCGCCTCAATGTCGTCTCCGAGGCCGAGCAGGTTCTCATCCGAAATGAACCTTATGTTGTTCAGCGACGTCTGCCGGTGGAAGTAGCAGACCGTGTCGGGCACGACCCCCGCCTCCGGCCGCAATGACAGCAACGGCTCCGGCCGCCCGCTCTCGGCCTTGATGGAATCGGCAATCCTCTTGCCTGTCTCTTTAATGACGACTTCGATTGAGGGGTCGGGTGGGAAACACAATATGCGAACGAAGTAGGGTCCCTTCCAGAAGCGGAGCAGCCCCTCGCCGTACGAAGCGTCGGCCCCGAACGGCAGGCGCTCACCGGCGGAATCGGTCGAGAAGATGCCGTAGGCGTTCTCGGGTCGGTCCATCTCGTAGATCTCGACGGTCAGGCGCGCGCCCGAATCGTTTTCAAACTCGCGCACGGCCACCTCCCGGAACCCGTACGCGAAGTACGCCTCGGCGCCGCCGTTGATGTAGTCCGACAGCGCGACGCCCGTGAACACCTGCGTTCGGCCGGCATCCCGCCACGCCGGAGGAGCGCCCGGCAAAAGACGGGCCGGGCCACTGTCGTGTTGGGTAGGATCGTTTCCCTGGCCGCAAGAAAGCATCATGGGCAAAAGCGTAAGCAGCGTCCACGACTTCAGTATGGTTGTGAAATATCGGGTCATCCGGTTCCTTCTTCGGGACACGGGAATGCCACGGCCCTATTCTA
>CBFDAY010000315.1:0-3860 GCA_965602895.1 uncultured bacterium | reverse complement strand
GCGTAGATCCCCGATCAAGTCGGGGACGGTGTCTGTGGTTCCATGTTTCTGGTTTTATCGTTTTCTCTGCGTCCTCTGCGTCTCTGCGGTGAATAGAGATTCTTCGCTTCGCTCAGAATGACAGGTGGCGCGTCAATCCGCCAAATCTGCGGATTCGAGAATCACGGCTTCCGCCTCTTTTGAAATCATCCCCCGTCTTTGTTATAATTGCGCCTGTCTTTGGTCGGTTTCCGTGGAATCGCATGAGATAAATTGCGGACACAAGAGATGGGAGGTCCAAGATGGGTGATGTGAAAGTGATGTGGCACGGGCACGCCAGTTTCCAGATAACAAGCGCAAACGGCAAGAGCATCCTGATCGATCCGTGGTTCGAGGGCAACCCCTCGTGCGCGACGCCGCTCTCGGACATCGAGGGCATCGACTACATCCTGGTGACGCACGACCATTTCGACCACTTCGGGCAAGCGGCGGAAATCGCACAAAGCAGCAAGGCCGTGGTGGTCGGCATTGTGGAGACGATGGCGAAGCTGCAGAGCGAAATGGGTATCCCGCCCGAGCAGGTCGTCAACGGGGGGTTCGGCATGAACATCGGCGGCACGTCGGACCTCGACGGAATCAGGGTAACCATGACCCAGGCGTTCCATTCGTCGGCGACGGGCAGCGCGTGCGGATTCGTCATACAGCTCGAGAACGGCAAGACGATATACCACGCGGGCGACACGGGCATATTCGCGACGATGGCGACGATAGGGGAGATCTATCCGCTCGATCTGGCGCTCCTGCCGGTGGGCAGCATCTTCACAATGGATCCGTATCAGGCCGCGCACGCGCTTGCGATGCTCAAGCCGAAGGCGGTCATCCCGATGCATTACCAGACGTTCCCGATACTCGAGCAGAGTCCCGAGAACTTCAAGAGACTGGCCGCCGAGACGGCGCCGGACGTCGAGGTTGTCGCGCTGAGCCCGGGCGAAGAGCACACACTGGCATAGTTGCGCCCCCGCCGCCGGACAGGCATGGCGCGCCTTGCCCCACGATCAATCGATACAATTGCGAAAGCGGTGGCAAAGTTTTCTTGCCGCCGCTTTCCGGTTAACCGAACGAATCGGACCGAGAGGACGGCACATGGCGATTTATGAATTCGAGGGAAGGGTTCCAGAGGTAGGCGAGGGCTCGTACGTGCATCCCGAGGCCACGCTCATCGGAGGAGTAAAGATCGGGAAGGACTGCTTCATAGGACCCGGCGCGCGCCTGCGGGCCGACTGGTGCAACATCGAGATCGACGACGGCTCGAACGTACAGGACAATTGCATCATTCACGCTCGGCCCGATTTCACTGTCCGTCTCGGGCCGAGCAGCCACATCGGCCATGGCGCGGTGTTGCACGGCGCGGTGTTGCACGAGCACGTGCTCGTGGGCATGAACGCGGTCGTGCAGGATTATGCCGAGATCGGCGCCGACTGCGTGATCGGAAGCGGCTGTGTGATCAAGCCGGGAATGAAAGTGCCTGAGCGCAAAGTCGTGATGGGGGTGCCGGGGAAGATCGTCGGCGACGTCACACCCCAGCAGGAGCAGATGTGGTCGTTCGCCACCGAGTTCTACCAGGCGCTTCCGAAGCGATACAGCGAAACGGCGAAACCGATATAGGGGAGCGTCATCGGCAAGCCTATGGGGGGGGGGTCGCAAGGCCGGACCCTTATCGCCGGACACAAAAAAATCGGGAAAGGATTCCGACTGGCACGCGGGACTCCCGTTGATGTTATCTTAGGAGGTGCGGAATACCTTTCCCGAACACATTTTTTATTTGCGGGCTCAGGCGCCGGCCGTCCCCTTCAACCGGCGCCCACCGTCCACCCACACTAAATCAGGTGGCCCGCAAATGGAAAAGTTCGCCGATTATCGGGTTTTTTTGGGGTGCTTCTGAGAGCGACGCAAAATGGTATTGAGAATAAACTATTTACCACGGCCACGCCTCACAACTATTTTACCATTTACCGCCGCCAAAATCAACATAATTCTTTATCTAAGAATTCACCGTATCCGACGCCCGACGCCTGAGTGCGCTTCCATTTTACCGGAATCCGCCATAAAATCCTCCGGGCCGAGGGTTTACAAGCCGCCAACGGCGACTCCGAGGGTTCGCTTTATCAACAGTTGTAATTAAGCCCTGGCGCGCGCTCCGGACGCCGTCCCGGACCTGCCATTCTCGCGCGATTTGCGACCGGCCGCGGCAAGGCTGCGCTCTTTTGCAAGCCGCTTGCGCCGCTCGATCTCCTCTTTGCGCTTCATTTCAACATGATCGAGTGCCGCCCGGAGCTCTTTTTTGCGCCTCTTTTCCGCCTCTTCCCGCTTTTTTTCCTGCTTGAGCGAGTAGAGGTCACAGAGGTAGCACAGCCCCATTACGTAAAGATACGTCAGCACGAAACCGCACAGGACCAGGACCACAATTGTCATGGCTCCCATTTTCTTGCCCACCTCTCTTGATCATTTACCCAACAAAAGCTGCCATATAAGGTGTAACAAGTTTCTGAGAGTCGCGTGCCGAGTTCTTGTCGATTATAAGATCCCGCCGGTATCCTGCCGCAACCGCCTGCTTCGGGAATTGTAATAGGCAAGAAGTCTGCCACATTGCGCCGGGGATGGGTGAATCTTTGCAAACTCTTGTACAGCATGCAATTACAGGGTTAGCAATTGACCCGTAAAATCCGTGGAGGCTGAATGATGGAGGAGATGAAAGCCTCAAAAAAGACGGCCGAAATCCTCTTTTGAGGTTTTGTCGGGGATTTGATTCTTCGCCGAGGCGACGACTAGAGTTCCAGTGCTTTTTTGTTCATGCGGTACACGAACGCGAGCACTTCGGCGATAACCTGATAAAGCTCGACGGGGATGACTTGATAGAGTTCGATTCGCGAGAGCAATTCGATCAATTCTTTGTCTTCGTAAACGGCGATTCCATTTGCGCGGGCGAGTTCGATTATACGGTCGGCGATGAGTCCGCCTCCCTTCGCGACAAGCCTGGGGGCGGTCTCTTTGTTTTTGTCATAGCGCAGGGCGACGGCCTTTTGGGGGACGTCGGCCGAGTTTTTCTCGGTGTCGTTCATGCGCGCACGTCGAGTCCTTTTTGAGTATGAGCCGGCGCCTTATCGAATAGCGACAGATCGCTTTCACCCTTTGCCAATACACAGTCGATGCAGGCCACCCGATAGTTGAGTTTTTCCAGACCTTCTTTGAGGAGTCCGGCGTTTGCTTTGAGGAGTTCCACGACCGAGTCGCGCTCCGCCCTGACTTGGCAGCTCACTTGCCCGTCGGCAATGGCAAGCGCCGCTTTGACACGGCCGAGGTTCGATGTGACCACCGCCAGTGTGAGCAAAATGTTTCTCGCGTCCATTTTTCTTGAGGTCCGCTTTTCCCTCGGGGATATCCGAATCTCAACACTCTCGATGCCGGAGTCCCGCGTGAACGGCAATTGAATGTATATCTCATTTGACGGAATCATCCGCAGGTTGTGAAACTGCTCGGCCGTAATGGTATCCAGCAATTGTCCGACCCTTCCGGCGATGCCGCTGAAATCGGCGGGAGTCCGGTTGCCCCCGGCTCCGCCATGATGCGGCATTTGCGAGAGCTTTTGAGCGGCAAGCAAGAGCGCCAGCTTCAGGTCGCCCGAGACGCCGCCTCCGGCCTTGCCGGCAAGAGCGGCGCGCAAAAGGCGCGATTCCATAAATATGCCCGAGTTCTCCATCGCGCCGGCCATCTGCTGCGACAGGTTTCCCCCCTGCGGATTGAGCAGTATCGACTCCAGCGACCGGACCAGACCGGAGATCCATGCGAGTTGCTTTTCTCCTTGCGCCAAATGCAGGAGAAGC
>CBFDAY010000314.1:0-3864 GCA_965602895.1 uncultured bacterium | reverse complement strand
AGGTGCTGCTTGCGATGGCCAAGCCGGTCATCCATCACAGGACACCGGAATTCAGGGCCATCCTCAAGGAGATCAACGAGGGGTTGCAATACCTGTTTCAGACCAGGAACCCCGTCGTGATGTTTTCGGCGTCGGGCACGGGCGCGATGGAGGCCGCCGTTGTCAACACGCTCTCCCGGGGCGACCGCGCGCTGGTCGTGCGGGGCGGCAAGTTCGGCGAGCGCTGGGGCGATCTGTGCGAGGCCTACGGCGTCGAATCGCTTCCGATAGACGTCGAGTGGGGCCACGCCGTCGATCCGTCGAGCATTGAAACGGCGCTCAAGGATGCCCCCGATATAAGAGCGGTGTTTACAACACTTTGTGAAACAAGCACTTGTGTGCGAAACGACATCGAGGCCATCGGCAAGGTCGTCGCAAAATATCCAGCCGTGCTCGTCGTCGACGCCGTAAGCGGGTTCTGCGCGGAAGAGCTGAGGACCGACGATTGGGCGGTCGACGTTGCGGTCACCGGTTCGCAGAAGGCGCTGATGCTTCCGCCGGGGTTGTCGTTCGCAAGCATCAGCCCCAAGGCCGAGGAATTGATGGGGCGCTCGGATCTGCCGAAGTTCTACCTCTCCTTCGAAAAGGCGCTCAAAAGCCTGGCCAAGAACGACACGCCGTTCACGTCGGCGGTCTCGCTTATCTACGGCCTGAAGGAATCGATTTCGCTCCTCCGGGAGGAGGGCCTCGAAAATGTTATCAAGCGCCACGCGCGCCTCGCCGAGGCGACTCGCGAGGCGGCACGCGCGCTCGGGCTCGAACTCCTCTCGAAAGCGTCCTCGAACGTAGCGACGGCGATGATTATGCCGGAAGGGATAGACGCCGACGATCTGCGCAAACACTTAAGCGCCGAGTTCAACATCACAATCGCGGGCGGACAGGGAAACCTCAAAGGCAACATAATTCGGGTCGCGCACCTGGGTTACTGCTCGGAATCGGACACAATCACCACGATGGCGGCGGTCGAAATGATCCTGAAAAAGCTCGGACACGAATGCGCGCCGGGGGCCGCGGTCGCGGCGGCGCAGAAAGTGTTTTCGCAATAGCAAAGGCTTAACCAGAGCCGGAGATACCAGCAAAAATGAAAATACTCATCAGCGATGCCCTCGCGTCAGAGGGGGTTGAGACCATAAAGCAGCAGAGCGACTTCGGGGTCGATGTAAAGACGAAGCTCTCACCCGAACAGCTTATTGGCGCCATCCCCGGCTACGACGCCCTCATCGTCCGGAGCCGAACGAGGGTGACCGCGGCCGTCATCGAGGCCGGCAAAGACCTTAAGGTGGTCGGGCGAGCCGGCATCGGACTCGACAACATCGATGTCCACGCGGCGACCAAGAGCGGGATCGTCGTGCTGAACGCGCCCGGGGGAAACACGATATCCACGGCCGAGCACACAATTTCCATGATGCTCGCGCTCGCGCGCAACGTGCCGCAGGCCTGCACCTCTCTCAAGAACCGACAGTGGGAGCGCAAGCGATTCACCGGCACGGAGGTCTACGGGAAAACGCTCGGCATAATCGGACTCGGCCGGATAGGAAGCGAGGTGGCGCGGCGAGCGTACGGGCTCGGCATGAAGATGCTGGGCTTCGACCCGATCCTCTCGCCCGAGCGTGCCCGCTCGCTCAACGTCGAGCCGGTAGACCTGGAGACCATGATAAAAGGCTCCGATTTCATAACGGTCCACGTGCCGCTCAACGAGCAGACGAGGGACCTCATATCGGCCGAACACTTCGGGATGATGAAGCCCGACGTCTATATAATAAACTGCGCGCGCGGCGGAATCGTCAACGAAGCGGCCCTGTACGACGCCGCGAAAGACGGAAAGATCGCGGGGGCCGCCCTGGACGTATTCGAGAGCGAGCCGCCGTTTGAGAGCCCGCTGCTCGGGCTCGAATCGGTCATCGTGACCCCGCACCTCGGCGCTTCGACCGAGGAGGCGCAGGTGAACGTCGCCCGGGAGGTCGCCCGGCATGTGGTCTGCGCGCTCAAAGGCGAGCCGGTTTCCTCGGCGGTGAACGTTCCCCCGATCGATCCGGAGGTCTTCAAGGAACTCAAGCCCTACCTCGATCTGGCGGAAAAGCTGGGTCGCTTCCAGGCCCAGTATCCCTCGGCCAAGGTGCGCGAGCTGGTGGTCGAGGTGTTCGGCGATATCGAGGAGTACGACGTGCGCCCGATACGGACCGCCGTCATAAAGGGATTCCTCGAGACGTTCCTGCAGGAAAACGTCAATTACGTCAATGCCCCCATGCTGTTGGCCGAACGCAAAATCGCGCTGACCGAACGCAAGGGACGCCAGTTGCGCGACTACGCGAACCTTATAACCGTTCGCGCGCTCGCGGATGAAGGCGAATGCCTGGTGGCCGGCACGCTGTTCAGCCGGACCACTCCGCGGATCGTGCGTTTGAACGAGTTTCACGTCGACGCCTGGCCCGAGGGCGTCGTGCTCATCTGCCTGAACGAGGACAAGCCGGGCATCATCGGCGCGCTCGGCACCCTGATGGCCGAAAGCGGCATCAACATCGGCGCGATGACTCTCGGCCGCACCCGCCGGGGAGGCCAGGCGGCGACCATCCTCAACCTGGATTCGGAACTCACCGGGTCCGCCATCGAGCAGGTGAAGAAGATCAGGCACATAAACGACGCGAAAGTCGTAAAACTCTGACGCTTCGGGATTCGCCGCTCCCGTTGAAAGACTGCGCATCTCCACAATGAGCCCTAAGAGAATTCTGGTGACCGGCGGGGCCGGCTATATAGGAAGCCACACCGTCAAAGAGCTTCTTGCGCGCGGCTATGAGATCGTGACGCTCGACAACCTTTCCACCGGCTACCGCGAGCTTGTGCGAGGCGGCGAATTCATCGAGGCCGATCTGCGCGACTTCGACGCCGTGCGACGCGCTTTCTCGAAATATTCCGTCGATGCCGTCATACATTTCGCCGCCTCTTGCTATGTCGGCGAATCGGTCAGGGAACCGATGAAATATTATGAGAACAACGTTCTCAGCGGACTGAACCTGCTGGCCGCGATGGTCGAGCATAAGGTGAAAAAGATCATCTTCTCATCCACGGCCGCGGTCTATGGAAACGAGGAGGATGTCGGAAGGGGCATCCGGGACGGCGGCATCGATCCTGCGGAAATTTTCGTCACCACCAAGGTGTGGACCTCGGACCACGGATACGACAATGCCCTGCGGGCCTTCGAGGAGAGCAAGGCCAAACTCGGTCTGGATGCGATCGATCTGTACCTCATCCACTGGCCGGCAAAGGCGGATTTCGGCGAGACCTGGCGGGCCCTGGAAAAGCTATACCGAGAGAAACAGGTGCGGGCGATCGGAGTGAGCAATTTCCTCATCCATCACCTGGAAACCCTGCTCGAAACCGCGGAGATCACGCCAGCGGTCAATCAGACCGAGTTTCATCCCTTCAACGTTCAGGCGGAATTGATAGAGTTCTGCAGGAAGGCCAAGATCCAGGTGGAAGCCTGGAGCCCGCTGGGTAGAGGTCAGTTCTTCGATCATCCGCTCATCGCGGAGATCGCCCGGCGGCACGGGCGCAGCCCTGCCCAGGTTCTGATCCGCTGGGACCTGCAGCACGAGATCGTGACGATCCCTCGCTCGACCCGGGAAGCCCACATCCGCGAAAACAGCGAGGTCTTCGACTTCGAACTCTCTGCGCAGGAGATGTCCCGGCTCGACGCCCTGGATAAGGGTAAAAGGGTCGGCCCGGATCCCGATACCTTTGTCGGCTATTAGAGATCCGCTGTACCCGGCGTGCTACACCGTAAAGATCTTCCCGGGATTGAGGATCCCCTTGGGATCCAGGGCCCTC
>CBFDAY010000313.1:0-3870 GCA_965602895.1 uncultured bacterium | reverse complement strand
TCGTTCTGCGATGGAGCGACCTCCGCCACCCACCTGAAGGGGTCGATGGCTTCGGAATGCGCGTAGGCGACGTTCGCGAACGCGCCCGGCCTCTCGTTCAGGATTCGCGATGTCTCCCCTTCCTCGGCGGGGGGGATTACCGTGGATTCTGCCGGGATCGTTCGGATAAGCTCTTCCATTCTCGCCTGCGCCAGGATCTGCGCCATCTCGATGCGACGCACCCTCCTTGAGTAATCCAGGGCCTTCGTTAGGAATTGAGCAAAAGCCACAAGCGCTATCTGTAGTACCAGGAGCGCGATTATGAGTTCGAGCAAAGTGAGTCCGCTCGGACTTCGAATAATCCCGGCCCCAGGGAAGGTGCTGATGCTTGAAGACGGCCGTTTTCTCGAAAACATATAATGCTCTCCGCTGCTATCCTTAGTCCGGCGCTGTTGTCGCGGCGCCCGGCGATACTAGGTCGCTCAACACGGCGACTGTCCCGATTTTCATCCCGTCCGGGTCGGTGACCAGCGCGACTTCAACTTTGATTCGCTTTGCGCCGTCTTCGCCCAGCGCGACTTTTTCCTCGAATGACTTCGCCTGGGCAAAGGCGGTTCGAACGAGAGAGGCTATGTTTTTGTCCGATTTGAGCTCGTCGATGTCTTGAATGGTTATCGCCTCGGTTTTGCTGAGGCCCAGCATTTCCCGAGCGATGCTGTTTATCATGATGAGTTCGTCATTCTCGTCGGTCATGAGCGCTCCCGCCTTGAGCATGCCGCATATGTGGTCGAGGGAGTACTGGATGGCGGAAAACAGGCGGGCATTCTGGAGCGCGACGGCGGCCGTGTTGGCGAACGCCGAGAAAGTCTCAAGGTCTTCCTCCGAAAGAGGCCCGCTGTAGCCGGCGTTGAGGACCTCGATCACGCCGACAACCTTCTCGCGCATTCTGATGGGAACGCACATTATGGACTTCGTCTCGAAGCCGGTCGCCATGTCGATCGAGCCATCGAATCGCTTGTCTTTGGATGTGTCCGAGACGACGATGGGTTCGCCGGAGAGCGCGACCTGCCCGGCGATGCCTTGTCCCATCCTGATGCGGAACTCCTGCATATGGTCGCCCTTTTCGCCCAGGGCGACTTTGAACACGAGTTCATTAGTGCGCTCATCGAGGAGCATCAAACTGCTGTCTTTTGCCTTCATGACCTTTGTGGCGCAGGTCATGAGGTATGTCAAAAGCTGGTTGAGGTCGAGGGTGGAGTTGATGCTGCTCGCAAGGCTGACGAATGTGGACAGACGCTCGATCTTATCCTCGAGCGACGTGCGCGTCTTTTCGAGTTCTTCCCTCAGGGCCTTGACTTCCCCATCTTTTCCTGACGCGTCCTTCTTGCACGCTCTTAGTTCTTCTTCGCGGCTTCTGAGGGTGTCTTTAAGGAGGGCGAGTTCATCATGGTCAACGCTCATCAGAGTCTCCTCCAATGGTAGAAGGACTTTTGCGTTTGGAGCGCTCCCACGAATTGTGGATATGCTCCGGATGGAGATTTTTCTTGAAGTGTCTCTTTTCTGTGGATGTTCACAAAGCTGACGGCATCCATGATTTCGCGTCGGAGTATATCACAAGGGCAAGCCCAAGTCAATACCGGCATTGGAAATAAACAAGCGGGCGGGCCGCGAATGACCTCCATCCGCCCCAATTCCTTGGCTGGGAGCCGCATGCGCCGGCAATTTCCGGTGTCGAAAGCGGCAATCTTCGCCCCACCGCCTGCGGCAACAGACTGCGTCAATATGTCATCCTTTGTCCCGAAATGCAATAAAGTCGGAATGATTGTGTGCCCGGCCGAGCCGCCTCCGGTGTGCTTGACCGGTTTCGGCCTGTTTTGTTATCATCTTGATGTATATAGCATGCGCCATGGTGGTGACGGTGAGCCGCTTTTGCCTCGCTTCCCTGGCAGGCCACGCTCGGCACGCGTTTGCCGAGGAGGGATGAAAAAATGAATTCGCTGGTTTTGTGTGTTTTGGTCTACGTTGGGTTCATTGTCGCATACAGGACGTACGGAAGGTTCCTCGGCGCCAAGCTCTTCGAGCTGAGCAGGGAGGCGATAACCCCTGCTCACGAATTCGATGACGGCATGGACTACGCTCCCGCGAAGAAGGAAATCCTTTTCGGCCACCACTTCACCTCCATCGCCGGGACGGGGCCGATCGTAGGGCCTGCGATCGGTGTCATCTGGGGGTGGGCGCCGGCGCTCATATGGGTGTTTGTCGGTTCCATCGTCATGGGCGCCGTCCACGACTTCGGCTCGCTTGTTGTTTCGATCAGGAAAAAAGGGAAATCCATCGGCGAGGTGACGGGCGACATTGTCAGCCCGACTTCGCGCCTTCTGTTCCTGCTCGTGATCTTCTTTACGCTGTTCATCGTCGTGTCGATATTTGCGATGATAATCGGCATCCTGTTCATCATGTATCCGAGCCTCGTGTTTCCCGTTTGGATGGAAGTTCCCGTAGCCATAGCCCTGGGGTACCTGGTGTACAAGAAGAAAGCCAACCCGACAGCGCTCTCGATAGTGGCGGTCGTGCTTTTGTATTTTTTCGTGTGGATCGGAACGTTTATCCCCATGAATATGCCGGGGATTATTGCCGGCTCTCCGCTTGTGACCTGGGTTGTGATCCTGATGGTATACGCCTACATCGCCTCCGTGCTGCCGGTCCGCACGCTCTTGCAGCCGCGCGACTACATAAACTCGCACCAGCTGCTGATCGCGATGACGTTGCTTTTCCTCGGACTTCTGATCGTGCATCCGCCGATAAGCGCCCCGGCCTTTGTGGCCGCGCCGAAGGGAGCGCCCTCGATGTGGCCATTCCTCTTTATAACCATAGCGTGCGGCGCGATATCGGGTTTCCACAGCCTCGTCGCCTCGGGGACATCGTCGAAGCAGATATCAAATGAGACCCACGCCCGCTCCATTGGATACGGCGGAATGATTATGGAAGCGGCCCTGGCGACGATGGTCATACTGGCATGCACGTCGGGCCTTGGCGGCGCTGAGGCGTGGAACGCGCGCTACGCCGAGTGGGCGGCCGCCTCGGGCCTCGGCGCGAAGGTGTCGGCCTTCGTCGACGGCGGATCTACTTTCCTCACCGCGCTCGGCATAGGCCGGACGCTTGCCGTGACTATCCTGGGGGTGTTCGTGGTCAGCTTCGCTGCAACGACTCTGGATACGGCGACGAGGATTCAGCGTTACGTCGTGAGCGAGCTGGCCGGGACCTTCGGCGTCAAAGCTCTCGCCGGGCGCCATGCCGCCACGGCTTTCGCGGTCATCACCGCCCTTTTGCTCGCTCTTGCCAGGCCCGACGGCAAGGGCGCGCTGGCGCTTTGGCCCCTGTTCGGCGCCAGCAACCAGCTGCTCGCCGGGTTGTCGCTGATGGTCGTCACCATTTACCTTTACAAGAGGGGCAAGCCTATTATTTTTACCGGGATTCCGATGCTCTTCATGGTTGTGATGACAAGCTGGGCGATGGTGCTGAACATCGCCAACTTTTACAGGAACGGCAACTGGCTGCTGCTCGTGATAAACGGAATCATCATGTTATTTGTCGTCTGGATGATCGTAGAAGTCATCAACATGGTGAGGAAATTCCGGGTCACGAGGGGACACGCTCCCGAACCCGGCGAGGCCGCCAAACCCGCGGGGGGCGAGAGGTAGGGGTTTGGATTTTCTTTTTGGGCCGGCACGGAGGCCCGCCCCTGCATTCCGTGCGAGAAACAGGCCCGTCGGTCTCTTCGCAAAAAAACCCGCCGCAAACGGGTCGGTCGCTCCCAAGACCCCATATCTCAAACCTAGTGTCGTGTCAACCGTATATTGTTGTTTTCAGCGAGCCGAGAAGCGGTTAGCT
>CBFDAY010000312.1:0-3874 GCA_965602895.1 uncultured bacterium | reverse complement strand
CAGAAGCATGTGTCGACCGCGAGCTTTGAGTATTTGAGCGAGTCGGCGGGATTGATGCGCCAACCTCGGTGGCAGGACGCGAGCACGTTTATGAAGGCCGGCCCGTCGGTCGCGAGCGCTTTTTGGACCTTCTTGAGCAGGTCGCGGTGGTAGCCGATAGACGCCTGCGCGACGTAGGGCAGCTCGTGGGCGACCATGATCTCGGTGAGGTTCTTCTGGAAGTTCTGTTTGCCGGGAATCTTGATACCGGCGGGTGTCGTGCTGGTGGCGGTACCGTAAGGGGTCGAACTCGAGCGCTGGATGCCGGTGTTCATGTAACCCTGGTTGTCGTAGCAGATATAGAGCATGCGGTGGCCGCGCTCCATCGCGCCCGAGAGCGACTGCAGCCCGATATCGTACGTGCCGCCGTCGCCGCCCATCGCTATGAAGCGATACTCGGCGTCGAGCTTACCTTTGCGTTTGAGGACGCGGTATGCGGTCTCGACGCCGGAGATTGTGGCCGCGACGTTCTCGAACGCGTTGTGTATGAACGAGTTCCGCCACGCGGTGAACGGATAGATTGTCGAGACGACTTCCATGCAGCCGGTCGAAAGGCCGGTCACGATGTTAGTGTCGGCGGCCAGTGTTACTTGCCGCATCGTGATAGCCGGCGCGCAACCCGCGCACGCGCGATGCCCGGAGCAGAAGATGTCTTGTTTTTGCGAAAGTTCTTTTACCGTTGCCATTTATCGATCCCCGGATTCCAAAAGGTTATTCCCTCAGCCCAAGATAGCGCATTTTCGGGTCGTCTTTGCCCTCGAACAGGTCGTTGTAAGCCGATTCGACCAAGCCCGGCGTCAGATCGCGACCACCGAGCCCATAAATATAGTTGTAGACTGGGATATTCTTGCCGTACATTGCCGACCTGACCTCGCCGTAGACGGGGCCGCCCTGAGCGCCGAACGATACGCTGCGATCGAGCACGGCGACCGACTTCAGATGGCCGAGCGCCTCGGCGAGCTGCTCGTGGGGGAACGGGCGAAACACGCGCAGCTTTATCATGCCCGCCTTGATGCCCCTGTCGCGCAGGCTGTCAACCACATCCTTGGTGGTGCCCGCAGCAGAACCCAGCGCGATTGTCGCCACTTCGGCGTCGTCCATGTGGTAGCTTTCGAAGAACCCGTATTTTCTGCCGCTGAGTTCGTGGTATTCCTCGGCGACCTCTTCGATCACGCGCGGCGCGTTGTACATTGCCTCGATTTGCTGGCGCTTGTGCTCAAACAGGTAGTCCTGCAGGTCGAGAGCCCCCATGGTGATCGGCTGGTCGGGCCTCAGCAATGAAATGAGAGGCTCGAATTCGCCCACGAAGCTCTTCGCCGCCTGAGGATCGAGGATCTCGAGCACTTCGGTCGTATGGCTGATGATAAACCCGTCGAGCGTTATCATTGTGGGAAGCATCACGTCGCGATGCTCGGCTATGCGGAACGCCTGCAGCGTATTGTCGTAGGCTTCCTGCGTATCCTCCGAGAAAAGCTGGATCCACCCCGAGTCGCGGGCGCCCATCGAGTCGCTATGGTCGCAGTGAATGTTCAAAGGCCCGCTCAAGGCGCGGTTTATAAGGGCCATCACGATGGGAAGCCTCATGCCGGAGGCTATATAGAGGATTTCCCACATCAGCGCGAGCCCATTGGCGGACGTTGCGGTTACGGTTCGCACTCCGCCGGCCGCGGCCCCGACGGCCGCGCTCATCGCGCTATGCTCAGACTCGACGTAAATGAGTTCGGTGTCGACCTTGCCGTTGTTGACGTATTCGGCAAACTTATGCATCAGCTCCGTCTGTGGAGTAATCGGGTAAACTGAGGCGACATCCGGGTTGACCTGTCTGAAGGCCTCGGCGACGGCCTCGTTCCCGGTGAGCGCCATCCTTTTCGCGACTGTTCCCTTGGTCATTTTATGCTCCAACTATTCCCTGAATTCGGATTCCGGTTTTATCTCGATCGCCCCCACCTTCGGCGGGCACACCGCGGCGCAGATTCCGCATCCTTTGCAGTGATCAAAATCGAATCCCTTGAATTTCTTGTCTTCGACGATAATGGCCCCATCGGGGCAGCAGAACCAGCAGTCGAGGCAGTCGATACACTTCTCGCTGTCGTGCACGGGCCTGAACGAGCGCCACGAGCCGGTCTCGTACTCGAATGCGTTTCCCGGCTGCAGGATGACGCCGCCGATGGGTATGTCTTTCCACCCTTTGAGTTCGCTCATGCGAGTTTGACCTCCTCGTAGGCACGCTTGATGGCGCGAAGATTCCCGTCGACTATCTGCTTCTTGAATTTCTTCGAGAACTTCACGGTGATATCCTCCAGCAGAACCTCAAGCGAGATCATCCCGGAGACCTTGATCAGCGCGCCGAGCATCGGAGTGTTCGGAATCGGCCGGCCCAACTCGTCGAGCGCTATTTCCGTTGCGTTGATTACGTACATCTTCTTGCCGCTCCAACTGATCCTGCCGCGAATTACCTCGGGGTCTTTCCCGGTGTTGATGATGACGAGGCCATCCTCTGAGAGGCCGTCGCACACGTTCACCGTGTCCAAAAGCGTGTCATCCAATACGATTACGATGTCGGGCGTATCGATGGCGCAGTGAAGCCTGACGGGCCGGTCGCTGATTCGCGTGAATCCCCGCATCGGGGCGCCCATGCGCTCGGGGCCATAGTCGGGGAAGCCCTGGCTGTATTTGCCGTCCTTGATCGCCGCCTCCGCGAGGAAAGTCGAGGCGGTCTTTGCGCCCTGTCCTCCGCGCGCGTGCCATCTGATTTCTGTTAGTTGTGTCACCTTTTCGGCTTCTCCTCGGCTTGATTCCTGCCAAAACCAAACAACCCACCGCCCCCGAATGGTGTCATATCCCACTCGCAACCGCAACAGAGCAGCGGGCAAACGTCGTAACTTTATAGCAGAAAATGGGGCAAAATGTCAAGCAGATTCAGAACATTATGGCTGCTGCGCCTGTCGTCTGTCCAGCCAGTCAAAAAATATCGGCATGGGCAATGGCGTGCTCCGTGGTGTGACTGATGGAAAGCAATACCCCTTCGGCGCCGAGGAAATCGCGCCTTTTCGCGGCGCCGCCGTGAAGTCTCGCTTGCGGCGGCCCCTTATCGTCGGTCACGACCTCTATGTCGCGCATACGGACGCCCTTGGAAAAGCCGGTTCCGAGCGCCTTGGCGACCGCCTCCTTGGCCGCGAAGCGGGCCGCAAGATGCACGGCGGGATGGGCCTTGCTCATGCAATACTTTACCTCGGCCTTGGTGTACACACGGTCAAGAAACTTCGCCCCCTGGCGGACCAATAACCGCTCGATCCGCTGGACCTCGACTATATCTATCCCCGTTCCGATAAGGGACATAGGGCCGATCTCTTATGATTTAGTGATCTCTTTGCCGGGCAGCGGGGGACACCCGGTATACAGGGAATCCACCTGGATCAGCCCGACTGCGCGAGGCCCGGAGTAGGCGTTGTATTTGAGCAGCGGATGCGAGGCAAACATGTCAAAAACGGGCCCGGAGGTCTGGAATCCCTCGAATGTGCCTTTGACCTGGTAGGAAACGCCGTCTTTGGTCAGGACGGAGGCTGCGACTTTCCCGTTGCTGAGCAGGTTCTTGCGTGTCTTGTTCATCATCATGTCGACGAACACGAGCTTCTCTTCGCCGAACGGCATGATCGACAATATGGGCGCGACGTTGGGGTTCCCCGCGTCGTCGACGGTCGCCATGAACTTGGCAGCTTCCATGTCGGCGAACTTCTCCATTACAACCTGAGGCATCGTGGCCATGATCGCATCGCTCCCTATAGTTTCCCGTGCGCCGTGCGCGAGATTATCTCGTCCTGGATAGCTCTTCCGA
>CBFDAY010000311.1:0-3876 GCA_965602895.1 uncultured bacterium | reverse complement strand
TTCAGGCTATGGCCGCTTTTCGGATACTCCGAGCGGCCGGGCGAGTACCGCAACGAGTTTGCGCTCTGGCCGATATACAGTCGCCAAAAATTCGATCTCGACAAGGAACAGACAGGAGAGCGGGTGCTGATATTCCCGATCTACGCACGCGAGGACAGTCGGGCCAAGCATTATCGTTCGGTGCTGTGGCCGTTTTTCGGTTACGAGCGGAACTTTGCAGGTAACTTCGAGGAGCGCTCGGCGCCCTGGCCTTTCATAGTCATAACACGGGGCGACGTGTATGGGACCCGGCTGTGGCCGCTATACGGTTTCAGAAAGACCGAGGACAGCGAAACGAGGTTCCTGCTCTGGCCGTTCTGGCGCAAAAGCGAATACGCGATTGACGAAGAATTGAAAATCCATGAAACCCTGCTTGTGCCTTTTTGGTCGTCACGGAGCGAGATCTACGGCTCGGGAAAAATAAGGGTTCACAGGACGCGATTCTGGCCGCTCTGGCGGTTTCGGCGATTCGAAGACGGCTCCACGCGCCTCAGGGTCTTGTCGCTGCTCTGGTTCAACGACGAGCGCGGATTCGAGCGCCAGTATTCTCCCCTGTGGACAATCTACGAGCGCGAAACCGCTCCCGGCGGCGCCGGCCGCGCAAGCGCGTTCTGGGGCCTGTACCGGCGCAGCGGCGGCGGCGGCCGGTCCGAGGCGCGCGTTCCTTTCTTGTTTTCGCGCGCCATAGACTCCGAGCGCGGTCTGGAGGAGACAAAAATATTCGGGGGGCTCCTTGCGACCACGAAAAAGGACGGCAAGCGCAGGCTCAGGCTCTTCCATTTTTCAAACCATGAACGCGGGGAAAACAAGAGATGACCTACGCCAAGGTCGGTAATTATCATCATTTTTCAGGCGATTCGCCGGGCGGCGACGCGCGGGAAAAGGCCGTTTCTGTTATGATACGGGTTGTGGAGAAGATGACATGAGATGGCTTTTCGAATTCGTGGGCGTCCGGCTCATCGGTTTTTTTGAGACGGCCGGAGAGGTGCTCATACTGTTCGCCCAGACGCTCAAGTGGTGCCGCAAGGCTCCCGAGAGCCGAAAGGATATCTTCAAGCAGATGGTCTTCATAGGTGTCGGCACCCTCCCCATCGCGCTTTTGATGGGGTTCTTTGTCGGCATGGTGCTGGCGCTTCAGACAGGCGTTCAACTCCTTCGCTTTAACGTCGAAAGCATAATCGGAGCGATCGTGGGCCTCTCGCTGGCGAAGGAGCTTGGACCGGTTCTGACGGGCTACCTGGTGGCCGGTCGTGTCGGGGCCGCGATAACCGCGGAGATAGGCACTATGACCGTGTCGGAGGAGATCGACGCCCTGCACGTCATGGGCGTCGACCCGGTCTTTTATCTGTCCATGCCGCGCTTCATCGCGGGCGTTCTGATGGTTCCGATAGTCGTGATCTACGTTAACTTTATCGGCATACTCGGAGGCGCGATTATATCGGCGACCTACGTAGGGGTCGACGCGCGGAGCTACTTCGACAACCTGTTTGAGAACTTGACGTTCGCCGAGTTGTTCCGGGGACTTGTCAAGGCTATGTTCTTCGGCGCCATCGTCTCCATCATCGGTTGCTACAAGGGATTCAAGACCACGGGCGGCGCCGAGGGTGTGGGCCGCTTTACCACGCAGTCGGTCGTGCTTTCGTTCATTCTCATTATCGTGTTTGACTACTTCCTGACAAGGATATTGTTGCTCAGCTTCATCCCGTAGCCGGCTCGTTCGCCGCAATGTCGAAAGGAGATCACAGCGTCATGTCAAAGGAGATGAAAGTCGGATTGTTCTTCATCATAGGCATGGTCATACTCGGAGCCCTGACGTTCTATGCCGGCGGCTTCGAGGACTGGATCAAGAACAGGTATACCCTCTACGCCTTTTTCGACAGGGTGGACGGTCTCGATAAGGAGGACATCGTAACGCTTGCCGGAGTCGAGGTGGGAAAGGTGACGGAACTGACAGTCTCCGGCAACCGTGTCAAGGTGACGCTCCTTCTCGACCGCGACACCGGCGTTAGTAAGGATTCGGTAGCTCGAATCGAGAGCGAGAGCCTGCTCGGTGGCAAATATGTGGGCATAAAAATGGGCCCGCCCGGTTCGCCCCCACTCGACGACGGCGATGTGATCGGGACCGAGGAGGCCGCCGACCTCACAAAAATGATACAGAGTCTGGCCGACGTCGGACGGGACATCCGCACAATGGTGGGAAATTTCAACGAGAATCAAAACAGAATCACCGCTCAAATCGAGGGTGTCCTCGGCGAGAATCGAGAGAATATCCGGACAAGCTTTGAGGCGCTGGCCCGCATAGTGACCGAGAACGAGGAGGGTATCGGAGATATCGTGAACAGCCTCCGCGAGGCCGCGCCACAGATTCTGGTAGCTATTGACAGCGTAAACGAGATCGCAAAAAAGATCGAGAGCGGAGAAGGAACCATCGGCAAACTGGTCCAGGACGAGACGCTCTATAACGATATGCGGGAACTCTCGACCGAACTCAAGGAAGCTTCGACCACTTTAACCCGCATATTGGGCGACAACGAGGAAGATATGCGGGAAATCGTAGTCTCGCTCAGGGAGGCCGCGCCCAAACTCGAGCAGACAATGACACGAATAGACAACATCGCCCAAAAGATCGAGGCGGGCGAGGGCACCCTCGGGAAACTGGTGCAGGACGAGACCCTGTACAAGGAGACTACCCGCATGGTCAAGGAAGCGCGGCACGCGGCCGAGGACGTGCGCGAGCAGGTGCCCATCATAACGTTCACCAGCGTCCTTTTCGGGGCGTTTCAATAGGAGCGCAATTCACTTCGGGTAGTCCGAGCGCGCCGCCCTCTCGCTCGCATACGGCCCGGCAGGAAGGGGAAACATATCATGGATAAATTGACAAAGTCGGTAGTCGGCAAGTTGCTGGATTGGGGCGCCGACCTGGTCGGGATCGCGCCTGTCGAGCGTTTCGCCAATGCGCCCGAGGGCCATAAGCCGACCGATTTTCTTCCCGAATGCAAGTCGGTCGTCTCGATCGGCCTCCACCTGTTCCAGGGGATGGCCGATGTGTGGGGAGAATACGACGAGCCCGGCAAGACAATCACGCCCTATCTCTTCTACGGCTATGGGTTGACGAATATCGAAAGCTCGCGCATGGTCAACCGGATGGCCAAACTGCTCGAATATCGGGGATACAAAACGCTGTGTTTCATGCCCACGTGGGTGAGCAGCTTCTACAAGTATTTGGATGACACGGTGACGACCGGCAAGGTTCGCGCCGAGTTTTCGCACCGTCATGCCGCCGCGGCGGCCGGCATCGCGGATCTCGGCTGGCACGGCCTGGCGCTGACGCCGGAGTTCGGCTCGATGAACCGGTTCAATTCGATACTCACCTCGGCCGAGCTGGAGCCGACGCCGCTTTACGACGGGCCAGCGCTCTGTCGCAAGGAAGAATGCGGGATGAAATGCGTCCGCATCTGTCCCGCCGACGCGTTCTCGGAGACCGAGAGCAAGTCGCTCACAATCGACGGCAAGACGATAACCTACTCGACCCACGACAACATCCGGTGCGCCTACGGGATCCATGCCATGGTCAAGGGCTCGGGCGGCCGCAGCGACATCAAGATACCCGACGGCCCGGGCCAGGCGATGCACTTCTATTCCGAAATGCAGGGCGACAATATCCACATGTTCGACCGAGGGATGCTGGATAACTGCTTCGGCATCATCTGCGGCGACTTCTGCGGCAAATGCCTGCACCAATGCCCCTCTAAGAAGCTGTCCGCTGAAGACATGAAGGACTACGACCTCTCGAAACGGCACAGCGCGGTCAACACGCGGCTTTGATTCAGGCGGGCG
>CBFDAY010000310.1:0-3881 GCA_965602895.1 uncultured bacterium | reverse complement strand
AGAAGCAGAATCCCCAGCAGTGGTCCGGGCTTGCATGATGGCCGGGCGGCCTGACGGCGCAAAACGCGTTGTCGATTTCGCCTCCCATGATTGCGTCGGCGGCGGCGATGCCCGCGCCTGCGGCAAATAGGGCGGCCTCGAAGGATTTCTCAGATACTGCCGTGTCGGGATCGATGTGTTGGGGGGCAATTCCGCAGAGCCTTTCTACAGACTCTATCAGCCGCGTGGTATGGACGGCCTCGACATATTCCCGCGGGCAGGCCGACGGGGTGAGCCTGACGAGGGAATCCATGAGGCCGCTCCCTTCGAGGGCCTTCAGGATGGCCGCCAACCTCTCGGGCCGCTCGGGATGGCCTGCGCCCGCGAAATGTTCCATATAGATGGGATGATACGCAAAGCCGGTTTTTGCCATCTTGACCCCCGGAGGCAATATTGGCGAGAACGAGACAATTGCTGCAGGCCCCATGATAGCACACCATCACAAACCGAGGCAAGCGCTCAAGGCGGTGTCATCGGCCCTGTCGCTGCATTTACGGTCCTTGAAGATACGTGGATCTCATCAAAATCGCCATTGCCTTTGAGCGAGCTGTGATGATATAGTCCTCGCAGCGAACTTAAGGGAGAGTATCCGAAATAGGCGCAATATCACGGGAGGTGGCCGAATGTTAACTCTTTCGGAATCGCTCGGCGGTCTGGCGGCGTTGCGAAACCACCGCAGCGCGCGAGTCTCCAGCTTCGACACAACGGGCGGCAACGCCGATTTCCAGGTTATCTATGCGGGCGAAAAAAAGGTCATTGGAGACATCGAAGGACCCGGCATCATAAGACACATCTGGGTGACGCTAAGGAGCGAGGAGCCCGCCTACCTGAGAAGGGTCGTGTTAAGGGTGTTCTGGGACGATGAGAGCGAGCCGAGCGTCGAGGTCCCGATCGGAGACTTTTTCGGACTCGGCCACGCCACGACCACCTATTTTTCCTCGCTGCCGCTTTCCATGTTCGACCGGGGCTTCAACTGTTTCTTCCCTATGCCCTTTTACAGGCGGGCAAGGATAGAGGTCGAAAACCAGGGCGCGGCGGGTCCGCTCATCTTTTACTTCTATGTCGATTATGAAATACACGAGAAGCTTCCGGAAGGGTTGGGCGCCTTCCACGCGCAGTGGCGAAGGGAAAACCCGTGCACTCCGGTCCGGCTGCCCAACGAGCAGAATGTGGACGGCAAGGAGAACTACGTCGTCCTCGAAGCCGAGGGCCACGGTCACTATGTCGGATGCCATATTGATATTGACGCGATCTCGCCCGGCTGGTGGGGAGAGGGCGACGACATGTTCTTCATAGACGGCGAAAAATGGCCGCCCGCCATCCACGGCACCGGGACCGAGGACTATTTTTGCGGCGCGTGGAACTACAACGAGGTAAAGCAACCGTTCTGCACGCCATATTATGGATATCATCTTAAGGGCAATGACGACTACACGGGCAGGCACTCGATGTATCGCTATCATATTGAAGACCCGATCGTTTTCCATCGCTCGATCCTGTTCTCGGTCGAGCATGGCCACGCAAACGATATGGGCCACGACTATTCGAGCACTGCCTACTGGTACCAGTCGGAGCCGCATAAAAGGACAATCGAGCTGCCGCCTGCAGAGGAGCGGCTCCCCAGACCTTGACGGCTGCGGCCACGCCGCCGGATAGGTCGTTCCGGAGCGTTTCCGAAAGCGTGGGCACGTCAGGCCGGGGAATATTCGGCACGAAAAAAGGAGGAGCTTTCGATGGAAGATCGAATCGATGATGCAGCGAGGAAAACGGCGAGCGAGCGAATGCAAAAAGATCGCGTGGAGAGCCTCCAGGAGCTGATGGATTATTTTGATCCCGAGCTGGCCGAGGCAATCGGCAATTTTGTCCTCGGTAAGATCTATTCGCGGAGCGTGATCCCCTGGAAGACGCGGCAGCTCTGCGCTGTCGCCGCCCTGACCGTGCTCTATCGGCCCGCGCAGTTGCGCGGGCACATCCTTTATGCGCTCCAGGCCGGGGCCACGAAGGAGGAGATCGGCGAGGTCATAGTGCAGGTCGCCATCTATGGCGGATTCCCGGCCGCGATAGAGGCGCTGAAGGTAGCCAAAGAGACGATCGAGGAATTCCAGAATACTTGACGGCTCTTCGCATTGGTCCGACGCTCGATTGCGCGCCGTCGGAGTTTCCGGATCTGAAAGAAAACCCGGTGGCGTCTATGGCCCGGGCTTTTCCGCGTGTCCCCGCCTGCGGACTTCCCCGTTGGACCGCTTGAGTCGCTTGAGGGTATCGTTTATCGCCGCCGTCTCGGAGCTTGCGAGTGCGTCGCCGCCGAAACGGACGCGGTAATAGATTGAAGTGAGTTCTTCGATTTCGGGAAACATCGGATGCTCGCGCAGGGGCCGGTGGCATAGGAACTCAAGGGACGTCATGTGAGGGGGCTTGAATATCTTCCTCTTTTCCAACAGATTCAGCATCCGCTCGTAGAAGGCGGTTCCGGTCCCGCCCCGCTTTTTGCGTAGCCCGGGCCACGGCATTGAGGGTAGGAGAATGCCCTTCCTGTACCCGATGAGAGCGGCGATCAGCACTGCCGCCGCGGCCAGGGCGACGGCCATATGAGTTGCGATAAGGTCCCACGCCGTCTTCGCCGATCTTCCAAGCAGGTCGCCCAACAACCGCGGGGCCTCATGCAACACGATGTTCTTGATCTTGCCGAACAGTCGCAGTCGCCTTATCTCGTTATAGCCCACGACGTGTTTGCGCCACAATATCTGGAGCGAGAGAAATCTCTTTGCAAAAGCGCGCTCAATAAAAGATCGGCGCTTTTTGAAATACTCATCCGCAACGCCCCTCGGCGACGGATCGAATTCAACCCAACCGGAGCTGGGAAAATAAGCTTCCACCCATGCGTGCGCGTCGCGCTGGCGCACTTCATAAAACCGCCCGTCCTCGTTCCATTCGCCTTTTTGAAACCCCCTTGCGATGCGTGCGGGGACGCCCACCATGCGGGTCATCAGAGTCATTGCGGTGGCGAAATACTCGCAATGTCCCGTCCGGCTGACAAAGAGGAAATGGGCAAGCGGGTCGTCGGTGACGGGCGCTCCGAGTTCCAGGCTGTACGTGTACTGGGTTTCCAGAAAATCCTCTATGGCTATCACCATGTCGTACGGCGTTGCGGCGTCCTTTGTAATATCAAGCGCGAGGCGCCTGATTTGCGGGTCCAGGCTGGGCGGCGCCTGGAGATAGTGGCTTCGAACATAATCCCCGGAGCTTTCGTCTTCGAGCAGTTGCGTGAATTTTTCATGGGAATCCCGCCGGAGAGCGGCTTCATCCCGCTCGTGAACCTCGGAATAAACGGTGTAGCTTACGAAGTCGGACAGCGCCTCCCTGTTGAGCGCCGCAAACGACCTGTTGAAGTCCTGTGTTATTCCATATTTGAAAGGGCCCTGGACGGCCATGATCTCGGCCGCCGCAAAAATAGTTTCGGAATACGGGATCTCAAGGTAGAATATTTGCTTTTCCAGTCTCGGATCGGTGTCCAGCTCCTCGGTGGTGTCGTAATAGGCGAATCGCTCGTCCATCACGAAAAGACCGTCTTTTTTCGGGAATACAGTGCCGGTGTTCCTGTTGCTCGTCCTCCATGTCTTGCCGCTATAATAAGCGAAGTAGTCCCTGCTTGAACTCCACGTGGTTCCGTCGTAGATATTGAGCGCTCCCCCTCGCCACTTGCGAACTCCCCGTAGCGGGCCCGAATCCTCCGGGATCTCCACCCGCAGCGCGAGAGTCTGGTCCTCCTGGATTCGTCCGAAAGTTCCGAGCTGTACCGTCCGGGTAAACCCGCTCCGCGCTCTGGCACGAGTAATTTGCCT
>CBFDAY010000309.1:0-3883 GCA_965602895.1 uncultured bacterium | reverse complement strand
CCTCAAGCTGCTCCAGACCGACCGCGACGAGTGCAAGATAACCGCGATAATCTAGGGGGCGGCAGTATTGCAACAGCCATGCCGGCGCAACAGCGGGTTTGCAAACATATTGTCACAGCCGGCATGACCATTTCGGATATTGGAGAAGCTTTTCCGATCAAGCTCTCACTAATTTGCCCGCGAAGCCGAATCAAGACTCTTTGTGAGATGGCCAAGCGGGCAAGCACTTACTACACAACGTATTGCTCGACGACGCTGCCACGGCGGATCTGCTCCATACGATGCAACTCATCGAATATTTACTCCCTGCGTTTGTTCGGCCACGCCCACCCTGATGTCGCACACCCGTTGGGTCGCCGACCTTGACTTTAGGCCGAAAATTTGTTATCTTTTCTTGGTTGTAAATTGCGAAAGAGCCGTGTAATTTAGGCGGGGCCGTTAGCTCAACTGGTAGAGCAAGTGACTCTTAATCACTAGGTTCGGGGTTCGAGTCCCTGACGGCTCACAGAAGGGGTAAATAGGAAGATTCCCTGCATATTACGGGCGGGTGGCGGAATCTGGCAGACGCGCATGATTTAGGATCATGTACCTTTTGGTGTGCGGGTTCAATTCCCGCCCCGCCCACCGCCTCGCCTTAGACAATCACCCACAACTCCCCGGAGGTAGTTCAACTTGAAAGTAGATGTCGAAGAGACCGCAAGTTACCTGAAGACTTTGACGATAGAGGTCCCTAATGAAACGGTAAAGGCGGAGATCGAAAAACTTTATTCTGATATCGCGAAAACGGCCACTCATCCCGGCTTTCGCAAGGGAAGGGTTCCCCGCAAGATACTCGAGGGAAGATTCGGCAAATCGATCCGCCAGGAGGCGATCGATTCCATCCTCTCTTCATCACTGAAGACTGCGGTGGACGAGCACAAGATAGTTCCGCTCACCGAGCCCGACCTCGAGGAAACAAAGTTCGAGGATGAAGGTCCACTCTCTTTCAAAGTCAGGATCGAGGTGCAGCCCGCCGTGGAACTCGGCGAGTACAAGGGCATCGAGCTTAAGCGGGTTAAGAACATTGTCGGCGATGATGACGTTGCGAAGGTGCTCGAACGGTTTCGGATCAGCAGCGCCAAATACATGCCCGTCGAGCGTCCCGTAGAGAAGGGCGACTTCCTTGTGCTCGATTTCGAGGCCTCCGAGGACGGCAAGCCGCTCGAGAACGGTAGGGGCGAGAACTTCCCGGTCGAGGTGGGTTCCGGCGCATTCGGCGAGGACTTCGAGGGCCAGCTCGTCGGCATGGAAAAAGACGAAAAGAAGCGCATAACCGTCAATTATCCCGAGGATTACAGCGCCAAAGACCTGGCGGGCAAGGAAATACAATTTGATGTGAAGATCAAGGATATCAAGCTGCGCGAGCTTCCGGAGCTTGACGACGACTTCGCCAGGGACCTCGGGGAGCACGAGACGCTCGATGAGCTGAAGGCGAACCTGAAGGAGAGGCTCGAAGCCGATATGAAGAAACGCATCGAGGACTTCCTTCGCGAGCAGGCCATCTCAAAGATTACCTCGGAGTCTGAAGTCGAGATTCCGCCCAAGCTGAAGTCCAAGGTCGCGGCTTCCGTATTCGAAGAGGAATTGACGAAGCTTGCCCAGCAGGGGGCCAACCGCGAGGCCCTGACAGCGCAGCGCGAGAAGATAGCCGAGTTTGCTGAAAAGGAGGCCGAGCGCCAGTTGAAGCTGACGTTCGTGACCGACGAGATAGCAAAGCGGGAAAACCTCGGCATATCCGACGAGGAACTGAATGAGAGTATCGAGAAAATGCTCGAGGAATCGGAGGGGGTCGGGGCGGACATCCGGGACTATTTCAAGACCGAGCGAGCGCGCGAGCGTTATCGAGACCAGCTCCGAGTGAAGAAGATATTGGATTTTATCGTAGATGGTGCTAAAATAGTAGAGGTAGACGAGGCGGAGGCCGAGTCTGAATCGACGGAGACAGAGGACGAGAGCAAAGGAGACAGTTGAAGATGCCTCTTATAATACCGAGGATCGTCGAGCAGGATGCCCGGGGAGAGAAAGGCTGGGACATTATCTCGCGCCTTCTCAAAGATCGCATAATATTCATCGGCGAAGCGATTGACGAGTGGGTGGCACAGCTCATAATCGCCCAGCTTCTGTATCTGGAAGCGGAAGATCCCGAAAAAGACATTTATCTCTATGTCAACAGTCCCGGCGGCTACGTGACGGCCGGGCTGGCGATCTACGATACGATGCAGTACATCAACGCCAATATTTCCACCATCTGTCTTGGGCAGGCGGCCAGCCTGGGCGCGCTGTTGCTTTGCGCCGGTACCAAGGGCAAGCGTTTTGCGCTGCCTTATGCCCGCATTCTCATACATCAGCCCCTCGGCGGCGCTCACGGACAGGCGACCGACATCGAGATCCAGGCCAAGGAGATCCTGAAGACCCGGGAGATGCTCAACGATATCCTTGTCAAGCACACGGGTCAAACGATGAAAAAGGTCCAGGAGGATACCGAGCGGGACTACTACATGTCGGCCGAAGAGGCCAAGGAATACGGCCTTATCGATGAAGTGCTCATAAAGCATGAGGAAAACTAGACGGGGAGATTAAATGGTGTCCAAATACGGTGTCAGCGGCGACTCGCCGACTTGCTCCTTCTGCGGAAAGAAGCAGGAAGAAGTGGGGAAGCTGATTGCGGGTCCCATGGTTTACATTTGCGACGAGTGTGTGGAACTCTGCGGCGACATGATCGATGGCGAGGCCCGTTCGGCGGCCGCGTCGCATCGGCCCAAGGTTCCTAAACCGAAAGAGATAAAGAGGGTTCTGGACGAATACGTAATCGGCCAGGAGCGGGCCAAGAGGGTTCTTTCCGTCGCGGTCCATAATCATTACAAACGGATCGAGTTCGAAAGCGACGATGACGGCGTGGAGCTGCAAAAGAGCAACGTGCTCCTGGTGGGCCCCACGGGTTCGGGCAAGACATTGCTCGCGCAGACGCTGGCCCGGATCCTCGACGTGCCATTCGCCATAGCCGACGCGACGACTCTCACCGAAGCCGGATATGTCGGTGAAGATGTGGAGAACATAATACTGAAGCTCCTCCAGAACGCCGACTACGATCCCGAGCAGGCCGAGATCGGAATCATCTACATTGATGAAATCGACAAGATAGCGCGCAAGAGCGAGAACGTCTCCATAACCCGCGACGTCTCGGGCGAGGGCGTTCAACAGGCCCTGCTTAAAATACTCGAAGGCACAATCGCCAACGTGCCTCCGCAGGGCGGGCGCAAGCATCCCCAGCAGGAATACATCCAGGTCGATACAACCAACATCCTTTTCATCTGCGGCGGCGCGTTCATCGGAGTCGACAAAATAATCGCATCGCGCCTGGGAAAGAACGTTATCGGATTCGGCGCCGATGCAAAGCCGATCACGAAGAAGCCGATGGGGCAGATCCTCAAGCACATCCAGCCGGAGGACCTGCTGAAATACGGGATGATCCCCGAGTTCGTCGGCCGCATTCCCGTCATAGCGACCTTCGATGAGCTTACCGAAGAGGACCTGGTTCGCATCTTGCAGGAGCCGAAAGACGCGCTCGTAAAGCAGTATAAAAAGTTCTTTGAGATGGAGAAGGTCAAGCTGACCTTTACCGATGACGCCCTTGCCGAAATCGCGCGGCAGGCCATCGCCCGCAAGAGCGGCGCCCGCGGGCTGCGGGCGATCATGGAGGAGGTCATGCTCGACATCATGTATGAAACCCCTTCCAAGAGCGACATCAGCGGATGCGTAATCAACGCCGCAGTTGTCTGCAAGCAAGAGGAACCGAAGCTCGTATACATCAGCCGAAAGCGTTCGGCCTGATCGAACAGAGAAT
>CBFDAY010000308.1:0-3884 GCA_965602895.1 uncultured bacterium | reverse complement strand
CCCCTTTCCTAACTATAAGCTAAGTGGCCGAATGAATTCGGCCCTACAAGATGCATTTGCAATTATGTTGGACATTCGGAGGCTCGTACCCGCATGAGAAATCTCTTCCTCTCAGATGCCGAACCGGATCATTTCCGCGGCGATGCGGTTCCGCAGCATTTGTGGGGTGCCGCCGCCGAAGGCCAGCCCCCGCGCGTCGCGCCAGAGCCTCTCCACCTCGTATTCCTTCATATAGCCGTAGCTGCCGTGTATCTGGATTGAGTCATTAATGACGCGTTGCGACATCTCGTTGCTGAAGCACTTGGCCATGGCCGCGTCTTTTGCCGCGGGGAGGCCGTGGTCCAGCTTCCATGCCGCATTATATATGAGCAAGCGCGCGGCTTCGAGCTGGGTGACCATGTCGGCGAACATCCACTGGATTCCCTGGAATCGGATGATTGGCCTGTCGAATGTCTCTCGCTCCTGCGCATACGCGAACGCCTTTTCAAAGGCTCGCTGGGCTATACCCAGACACGCGGCCGAGTTGCCGCAGCGTTCCGCGTTGAAGGACTGCATCATCAGCCTGAACGCCTCACCCTCGTGTACCATCAGATTTTTTTTGGGGACGACGCAGTTTTCAAATATGACCTCGTTCGTGGGCGAGGCGTCGAGGCCCATCTTATCTTCAGCCTTGCCGATGGCCAGGCCCGGCGCATCCCTGTCAACCACGAACACGCTTATGCCGCCCTTGCGCTGCGAGGGGTCGGTCTTCACAAGCACGACGAAAACATCCGCGACTTCGGCGTTTGAAATGAAGCATTTCGTCCCATTCAGAACATAACTGTCGCCTTCCAACACGGCGGCGGTCCTCATCGCGGTTGCGTCGGAGCCTGCGCCCGGCTCGCTCTGCGCGTAGGCGCCCAGCTTCTCGCCGCTCGCCAGCGGCGGCAGGTACTTCTCCTTGATGTGTTCCGGCGCGTATTCCGATATCGTGCGCGAGGCTCCCAGGTGCGTCAGCGGGGCGAAGCCGCCGGCGCGGCAGAGTTCCTCCATACAGATGACTACATCCATGGCGCCGCCGCCGGTTCCGCCGTATTTCTCGGGGATCGTGATCCCCATCACGCCCAGTTCGGCCAACTTTGCAGCTAGCTCGGCGGGGTATTCCTTCTTGTTCGCGTATTTTCCCAGGTTCGGTTCGATCTCACGCTTTCCAAATTCGCGCAGTGTCTGGCGGAAAATCTTCTGTTCTTCGGTCAGGATTTCCTCTATCATTGTCGTCCTCCCGGAAGCATATATGGTCGGCGAACAGAGCCGTCCATCACGGCATATTAAACCTTCAGTGTTGGCTGACGCCAGTCCATCGGAATAGGTAGAAGCGCCAGCCTGTGACCTTCTTCGTTCGGGTCCACGTCAACGTCGAGAACGAAGGGGGCATCGCTCTGGAGCGCAGCCTTGAGGGCGGGCCCAAAGTCGTCCGGAGCCGTAACCTTCCTGCCCGGCACTCCCATTGACTCAGCCATTTTAACATAATCGGGACTCCATGGTTCGCCGGTCTTTGCCATTTTCGTGTCGCAGAAGGAGGAGCGCCCATAAATCGCGTCCATCGCCTCCCGCTCGATCCCAATGGTGCGGTTATTCAGAATCACCCAGACGGTCGGGATGTTGTGTTCGGTGGCGGTGGAAATCGCAAGGCCGGTCATCATGAAGGAGCCGTCCCCGATGAACGCCAGCGATGGATGCTCCGGGTTGGCCAGTTTTGCTCCCAGCGCCCCGCCGCAACTCCAGCCCATGCGCGCGAAATGGCCGTTGTTGGTGGCCATGCGAGCGGATGAGGCCTCGAAGAATGCGGGCGCAAAGAGCAGCAGGTTGCCAGTGTCGAATATCACGGACGTTTCGGGGTCGACCTCCCTGATAACCTCGGCGGCGTCGCGGAGTATCCTCGCGTTCGAGAGCAGCGTGCCTTTGTCGGATATCTTCGCCGCCGCTTCAGATTTCCAATTGGCGCGCCACTCGTCGATCTGCGCTCTCCACGGCCCGTATCCATCTGATTTCAGTCCGGCGTCGGAGAGACCCTGATTCAACGCTTCCAATCCCAGCCGGGCATCCGTTACGAGGGCGACGTCGGAAGGATAGTTGCGAGAAAGCTCGATCGGATCGATGTCCATATGGATCAGCCTGGTGGGGCCGGGGATCTGATACAGGCACCAGGCCAGCGTGTTGAAGTCGTGGAATCGCGCGCCCGCGGCAATGAGGACATCGCACTCGCGGGCTGCCTGATAGCCGTGTCGCACGCCGGAGGGGTCGATCGTGCCGACGCTCAAGGGGTGGTTCTCGGGGAACGCTCCCTTTCCCGAAAAGGTACTGCCTACGGGGATTTGATGTGCTTCGGCAAGCTCCATAAGCGCTCCGGCGGCCCCGGCATTGAGCACTCCGCTGCCGGCGAGCAGCAAGGGACGCTCGGCTTGTTTAATTATTTCAGTTGCTCGGGCGATCGCCGCGGGATCGGGGCCGGGCTGGTGAATGTGAGTCCACAGGTCCGGCGCCGGTATGTCTTCCAGTTCGATTTCCGTGTGCTGGATGTCGAACGGCAGTTGAACCACCACCGGGCCCGGCCTGCCGGAAAGAGCTTCCTTATATGCGCGCACCACGATCTCAAGGGCCGTGTCGGGCCTCGTGACCAGCGCGGCCTTCTTGCAGATGGGCTTGATAACTTGAATGAACTCCTCGGGGCCGTAGCGGTAGCATTCCTCGAAGCATCCCTTGTCGATCCATTGCGTCGGACCGGCTCCGGCCAGGATCAGCATGGCCGAGGATTCATAGAAGGCATTGGCCATAGCGGCGCAGATGTTCATGTTGCCGGGACCGACCGTGGTCAGGACCACTGGCAGCGGCCCGCGGCGGCGCATGCGCCAGTAGCAGTCGGCCATGTGAACGGCCGTGTCCTCGGCATTGGCCTTGATGCCCCGTATGGTCGATTCGTGCTCGATCGCGTCGAGCATTGCCCAGTTGCCGTGTCCATTGTATCCGAAGGCGACCTCCACGCCGGCTTTCTCAAGGAATTTGACGACTGCTTTTGCAACGTTCATTTTCATCTTCCGCTCATCCTCCATTTCCGTGAGAGTTCATGAGTATTTGACGTGCCTTTCCTATGGGGGATATCCCGATCAGCTTTCCAGCAAGGCCTTGAGTAAATCCAGGCTCATCGGTTGACCGCCTATGCCCCAGCTTGCAGCGGGGATCTCTTCTATCACGCACCAGGTATGGGGGAGAAGCTTTTCCTTTGGATGCGGCCCGGCCTCGATCTCCGCCACGATATCCGTCACGCGGGCTATCATCTCCTTTTTTTTCTCTTCTGTCAATACATTTTCAAAAACCTTGATCTGAATGAACGGCATGATGACCTCCTTTGGATTCGGGCTCTGGATGTTCCCGCGCGCTTGTTGCCGCGAGAAGGCTCCGGACCATACTTTTATGACCCGGCGCATCTGCGAAAAGGCCTGCTGCAGACCGTTTTCCGCACTTTTTGAAGGACCGAAAAGGGGGATGCCATATGGTCATTTCCCCATTATGCGGCAGTTAGGCTGTGAGCCAAGGGTATTTTACATAATATTATTATAATATAGAGCGCCAAGCTTGTCAAGAGAAAAGTTCAGCCAATCATCAGAATCATGAATGATGGAGTATAAAACTTTTAATTCAAGGACTTAAGCATAGTAAGGCGGCATCCATTCTAAGCACGCAACTATAATAATATCAGTATGCAATATATGGGATGCCGCGGGAGCGGGTTATGCCTCGGCGCCGGTCTAAACTGTCGTGGATGTGGCGGTTGGGCATGGTGTGATTGATGAGAATCCCAATCTGTGGATAAGGCGTTAATAATTGTAAAACAACTGGTTCAACAT
>CBFDAY010000307.1:0-3917 GCA_965602895.1 uncultured bacterium | reverse complement strand
TCCTAAGAATTACGGAATCCTGCCCCGCAGGATTCGTAGATTCGGGACTGTCCCCCGAGGGAAATGGAGGGAAATGGGGTCTGTCCCTATTTATAATTTCGCTCTTGACAAGGGGCTGCGCATGTGCTACCATTATATTGACCGACCAGTCGGTCATGATGGGCGCGGGGTAACAGCCGAAGCAGGACCGGATGCAACCAGCATATGTTCTGGAATGCGTCCCCATTCACAGCAAGGGCCTAACGATAATGCCGATTATTGTCGACAAGAAGAAAAAGCGGGAGGAAATCATGCAGGCCGCTGTCGCGGTCTTTGCTCGAACGGGCTATCACAGGGCGAAAATCAAGGATATCGCGGACGAAGCCGGCGTGGGAAAAGGGACTGTCTACGAGTATTTCAGGAGCAAGGAAGACCTTTTCCTCGAGATGTGCGAGTATATGTTCGGGCAGTATGTCTTGAACCAGAAACAGGCCCTGGACGCCATCCCCGATTCCGAGCAACAGATACGCACACTGATCAGTTCGTCAATCGAACAGGCCGCCATGTGGACCGGCATGATATACCTCTATATCGATATGTGGGCGGAGATGGACCGCAAGGGCGAGGAAGACGAACTGCGCCGGATCATGGCCCGAATACTGAAGTATATGACCGATATGCTGTCCGAATACATCCGCGAGGGGCAGGCGCGCGGCTCTTTCAAGGATTTCAATCCCGATCTCGTGGCCCACATCGTGTTGGCCGCCCTCGACGGCCTGATGTTCCAGCTTTTGATAAACAAGAATATGTTCGACCTGGAGGCCATGGGCGATACCCTGGCTGGCGTGTTGCTCGAAGGCTTGCGGAAACAGGAAACCGAATGATTTGGGGCGCCCCGGCGTCAAATTCATGGGAACACCATAGACAATGGGGGGATTCAGAGCGATGAGAAAATCCATATTATACATGTGCGTGGCGTGGATGCTTGCCGTCTCGCTCGGCGCCAAAGCGCAAGGCCAGTCCGAAGACGCCCAGTCGGAAGAGGCGAAGGCCCTGCTGGAAGGCATGGTCGATTACATGCAGGGAGAGACCTCTCTGGACGCCCAGTCGGAAGAGGCAAAGGCCCTGGTGGAAGGCATGTTCGATCACATGCGTGGCAAGGCCTCTTTTGCCAAGGTCGACATGACCATTCACAGACCCGATTGGGAACGAACCATGACCATAGAGGCGTGGACCAAAGGCATCTCCGACAGCATTTTTTTCATTACCGCTCCGCCCAAAGACAACGGTAACGGCACGCTGAAAAAAAGCCGGGAAATGTGGATGTTCAACCCGAAGGTCAACCGCGTCATTAAGCTCCCGCCCTCGATGATGTCGCAGGGTTGGATGGGATCGGATTTCTCGAATAATGACATCGCAAAAAGCGACACTCTGATTAATGACTACATCCACACGCTTGAGGACACTGAGATAGTTGACGGCAAGAAGGTCTACCTGATAAAGTCCATGCCCAAGCCGGCGGCCCCCGTCGTTTGGGGCATGCAGAAGCTTAAGGTCAGAGAGGACCTCGTCGTGCTGAGCCAGGAGTTTTACGATGAAGACCTCGAACTCGTAAAAGCAATGACGACTATGGAAATCCGAATGGTGGGCGACAGAATGTATCCCATGGTTTGGAGAATGCAGAAAGCCGACGCCAAGGATGAATACACGCAACTCGATTATAAAGAATTGGAATTCAAGGATAATTTGCCGGACAATCTGTTCGCGCTCTCAAACTTGAAAGTCCGCAGAAGGTAGGAAAGCATGCCGATAGACGTCAAAATGGCTTGGCGAAATATCTGGCGGAATCCCAGACGAACGCTCCTCACCATATGCGCAATCGCCTTTGCGAGTGCGATCCTCGTCTTCATGTTATCCTTCCAATTCGGCAGTTACGAGACCATGATCAACTCGTCGGTCAAAATACACACGGGCCACCTGCAGGTACAGGCACAGGACTACAACAACAAGGGGGATATCCGCCTCGTAGTGCCCGACCCGACTGCGATCGGTCGAATCCTGGACGGCACGCCGGGCGTGGAGGCTTACACGTATAGGGCCAACGCGTTCTCCATGGTCTCCTCCAGCGAACGGACCTATGGCGTCATAGTCGTCGGAATCGACCCGGAACGGGAAGCCCGCGTCTCGACCATCAAGAATGTAGTCCGGCAAGGCTCCTACCTGTCGGAAGGCGACGCCGATGGGGTGCTCGTCGGGGAGTTCCTGGCCAAGAACCTGCAAGTCGGCCCCGGCGACGAACTGATCATGCTCGGGCAGGGACGCGACGGCTCGGTCGCTGCGACGCTGCTTACGGTCAAGGGGATATACAAATCCGGCCTGCCGGACATCGATCGTTCCTCCATACAGATCACGCTGGAAAATTTCCAGGACGTGTTTTCCATGCGCGGCGCCGTTCACGAGGTCGTGGTTATCGGCGATTCTTTGAGGGATATCCCCGCGATAAAAGCAACCGTGGTGGCTGCTATGGAGAACATCAGATCAAAACGCCCAATGGTGGCGCTGGATTGGATGGAACTCGTTCCGGGACTCTTGCAGAGCATTCAGATGGATCTGGTCAGCGGCATGATCTTTTATCTCATCCTGATTATGGTTGTCGCCTTCAGCATAATGAACACATTTCTGATGGCGGTCTTCGAGCGGACAAAGGAGTTCGGCGTGCTCATGGCCATAGGGACTACCCCGCGCCGCTTGACCAAGATACTCCTGATCGAGTCGATCAGCCTGACGATGGTGGGAATCGTCGCAGGCATCATTTTGGGATGCATCATAACGCTTTATTTCCAGGCGCACGGCATAGAGTTCTCGGGCTCGTCCGAACTGCTGAGCCAGTTCGGCATCTCCGGCAAAATGTATCCCAGGCTCTCGGTCCTTTCCGCCGCGATCGGGCCGGCCCTTGTGCTGATGATAACCTCACTGGCCGCGTTGTACCCGGCCCTGAGAATAAGGCGGCTTCGTCCGGTCGAAGCATTGAGCCATACCTGAGGATTACAGGGAAACAGGATACAAGGCAAGGATCTGCTTCATGCATTGGCAAGTGGCATGGCGAAACATCTGGCGGAACCCCCGACGAACGGCCGTTATCTTGACCGCAATCATCATCGGTGTTTGGAGCATGGTATTCCTCGGGGCGTTAATGCAGGGGATGCTGACGGCGATGGTCGAAAACGGCATAGCGACACTGACGGGCGACGCGCAGATTCACAAGCAGGGGTACCGCAGCGATCCGGTCGTCGAAAACAGCATGACCGAGCCCGATGAGGTAGCCGCAGCTCTGGCAAGGCTTCTCCCCGCCGACGCAAAATGGACCGCACGAATCCGGGTAGGCGCCGTCGCCAACAACGCGAGGCACTCCAGCGGGTTGACCATGGTCGGCGTCGACCCCGAGCGGGAGGCCGAGATTTCGTTCATCGGGCCGGAGGCAATCGTTGAGGGACGCTGGCTCGACGATGACGATGAGCACGGGATCGTGGTAGGCAAGTCCCTAACGGACAAATTCGAGACGAAACTGGGGCACAAACTCCTCCTTATGTCACAGGACACCAACAAAGAGATCGCCTCGAGATCGTTCCGCATCGTCGGGATATTTCGGGCCGAGTTCGAATCAACAGAAAAACAATTTGCGTTCGTCACCAGGCCCGCAGCGGAGGAAATGCTTGGGCTGGACGACGCCTTCTCCGAGATATGCATCAGCATCGAGGACCACTATGCGGCCAAAGATATCGTCGACAAACTTAAAGCCGCGCTGCCGGGAACATATGAAATCAACACGTGGCGGGAGCTGTCACCGATTCTCGACGCATATCTGGAACTCAACAACATATTTGTATACATATGGTACCTCGTGGTATTCATCGCCATGGGCTTCGGCATCGTAAACA
>CBFDAY010000306.1:0-3922 GCA_965602895.1 uncultured bacterium | reverse complement strand
TGTGAACGCCTGGTTCACCATGCCGGCGTCCACCTCGGGCGCGGCCTCGGTCACGTCGTGGCCCAGGCTTTCGCACAGCTTCGCGACGTCGCGCACGGCCTCGACGCAGTCTTCGTGAATCTCGGCCCCCGTCAAGGCCTCGGTGGTAAAAGCTATGCGCAGCTTGCCGGGGTCGGCGCCTACCTCTTCGATGTAGGGGCGCTCCTGTGGCGGGGCCCGGTAGGGATCGCCGAGGTCGGGCCCGGCCGTCGCATCGAGCAGCGCGGCACTGTCGCGCACCGAGCGCGAGACACAGTGCTCAACAACGAAGCCGCCCATCATGTCGCCGAGGTCGGGGCCCAGCGGGTTGCGCGCGCGTGTGGGCTTGAGGCCGAACAGCCCGCAGCACGAGGCGGGTATGCGGATCGAGCCGCCGCCGTCGTTGGCATGTGCGAGCGGCACCATGCCCGAGGCCACGCCCGCGGCCGAGCCCCCGCTGGAGCCGCCGGTGGAGTGGTCGGTGTTCCACGGGTTCTTGCAAGGGCCGAGGAGATGCGACTCGGTGGTCGGGAGAATGCCGGCCTCCGGCGTGTTGGATTTGCCGACGATGATCAGCCCGGCCTTTTTCTGCCGCACGACGAGTTCGCTGTCGTGGTCGGGCACGAAATTCTTCGTAAACGCCGAGCCCGACGTCTGCCGCACGCCATCTACGGTGGCGCAGAGGTCCTTGAGCAGGAACGGCACGCCCTTAAACGGCCCGTCGGGCAGATCGCCCTCGGCGGCCTTGCGCGCCAGATCGTACATCGGGAAAACCACCGCGTTGAGTTCGGTATTCAAGCGCTCGATGCGCTCGATGGCGGCGTCCACGAGTTCGATCGGCTTGACCTGCTTTTTGCGCACAAGCTCGGCCTGTGCGGTCGCGTCGAGAAAAGCGAGTTCTTCCGAAATTGCCATGGCAGTCACTCCTTTTCTTTCGGCCCGAATGGGCTCTATCCGGGAAAGGCTAGACGATTTCTACGAGTTGTATTTCAAAAGTCAAGTCTTTATCGGCCAAAGGGTGGTTGGCATCCAGGGTCACGGTCGATTCGGAGACCTCGGTCACCACAACAACGAGTGTCTGGCCGTCTGGCCGCCGCATCTGCAACTGCTGCCCGACCTCCGGAGCGACGTCCGGCGGAAACTGGTTTCGATCCACCTCCACAACCATTTCCTTGTTGTGAAGGCCATACGCCTTGTCGGCCGGAATCGTGACGGTCTTTGTCTCCTCCGCCTCCATTCCCAGCACGGTCTCCTCAAAGCCCGGGATCACCATGCCCTCTCCCAGCGTGAACTCCATCGGATCCCGGCCGGTGGAGGTATCGAATACGGAGCCGTCATCCAGTTTGCCGGTGTAATGGACTTTGACGGTATCGCCATTTTTTGCCTGCGCCATTCATTTATCCTTTCGTTTTTTGGCTTACAGCAACCGAAGCAACATGCCGGCATCGGCCTGCATTCGGAAAACCCCCTGGTATGCGGGCAGTGCTCTTGGTCGAGCGCTTCGGACTTCGGAAATCGCAGACAATCATATCGGATGAAGCTTGTCGTGTCAATCGGCCCGCTGGATGTCGTACGATGAGATTGCAGCGGTCGTTCGGGCCGGCGAGTCGCCGGTGACGCCGGCAACCTATCACTTCCTTCTAAGAAACTGATGTTGCCTTTCGCTTGGGACAGTCCCGCCGCCGCCCGTTTCTTGGTCAAGTCTCCCGCCTAGCGGGTGAGGATGCTCGCAATGACAATTTGGGCGAACACGAGGTTCGCCCCTACAGAGTCTGTATTCATGCGCCGCCGTAGACTCGGGGCTGTCCCATCCTTGTGAAACGGCAAGAAGCGTCCGGCAAGAAGGGAAAACCCGCGCAGACACGATTCGGGCGAAAGGTTCTACGTTTCGATTTTTTCCCACACATGTTGAAGCTTCTTGACGCTCTTGTCGGGGACCCGGTGGGAGGAGTATTCGGCGAGCATGAACAGCCTGACGAGCGCCGAGAACTCGGCCGCGCGGAAGTCGTCGGGCAGCGATTTCACGAATTCCATTGGTGTCTGCCCCCTGGACGGCGTATGCCCTTGCGCGTGGGAATAGTTTTCAAAGGCCCTATATGTGTAGCTCACGAGGTCGGCGGTGGTCATCTGCTTAAGAAGAACATGGTTGCGGAAGGGATTCTCCATGTACAGGTCCTCCTCCTCCAACACGGCCCGCAGCCCTTTGCGGGAAAGTCGAGGCAGTCTTGCGGCGCTGAAGAGACCGCGCAGCCTTGCGGCCAGGTTTTTGAAACCGGCGGTGACTTTCTTCAGCGGATTCGCCCTGCCGAGGGCGCGGAGCAGCATCGCGAAGGCCCAGAGCGCGCCGACAACGAGAATCATGATAAAGACAACCTTGCCGAGCGTCTGGAGCCCCTGCATCGGCGGCCTGGGCAGCGGCGGACGTTTCGGCGCGGCGCGGGGAGGCGTCGAGCGGGTCGACTTTGACTGCTGCGAGCCTTTTTGCGAGCCGCCCTTGCCGGAAGCGGTTTGCTCGGATTTGCCTCCGCCGGAACCGGCTTGGTCTTGCGGGGATTCGCCGCTCGTCTGCGTTCCTGTCAAGCCCGGCCCGCCGGTGTCTTCATCTTTTTCCTCGCCTGTCTCGCCTTCTTCGCCCGGTTCGGCGGTCTGGTCTTTCTCATCCCCCCAAAACTCTTTCTGCTTTTCGCCGAGTTTTGCGTGATCGCGGTCCCATTTTGCGAGCTTCATTTCCTCCAGCTTGGTGAGGGCTCCCCAATCCCTGTTCGACCCGACCTTCATTCCTTCCTCGCCCGCCCCATAGGTAGTCGAAACATCCTCCTCGGCGGCCGTGCGCGCGAGGTACTCCGGCACCGGACGCGGCGGCAGCGTCGCCAGCGAGACGACGACCAGTATCAGCGCCGCTCCGCCCAGGATCCAGAACCATCCGACGCCGGGCGGTATCACGGCCTTTTTGTCCCAGGCATGAGCCCTCAGCGCCGAAAGCGAGACCAGCAGCAACAGCGCGAGCGCGCATATGAGGTTTGCGGCGAGAAAGGAAAACGCGCGGGCATATATTTCGAAGTCCTCCACCGGCAGGAACCTCTGGCCGACGGCGAAAACGATCATCGAGAAAAGCGTGTAATATATGGTCCAGACGCCCGGGTGCTTCTTCGGGAGCCTTGCGGGTTCCCGGGCTTCATCTCCGGGCGGCTTATCCTCTTCTTTCATCTCTTTCGCGGCTCGCTCTTCTTCCATTTCCTCCCTGCGATACCAGTCCTGCTGCGCTTTCAGTTCGGATCGCAATTGGATCGTGCTCTTTCCCCCTGTCGTCTCCGTGATATCGAAGCACGACTCGCGCGCGAGCTTGTACGAGGCAAAGCCCACGACCGCCACCATCGCGAGGTTCGCCCAGAGGCCCTCGCCCGCGTTCGCGCCGCCGAAAATCGAGCCGTACCTGGCGCTGAACATCATGGCGAACAGCGCCATCACGCCCACGAGCAGGATGCTGTAGGCCGCCGCCTTTCCGGACTCGCCGTAGTATCCTGCGATGCGGTTCACCATCACGGTCCCCACAACATAACAGAAGAATACAAATATGAGCGTGGGTTCCTGTCCGGGATAGAAGACGCCCTTGATATTGATGGCGAACGTCACGAGCGTCCATATCAGCCCGATAACGAGAACCGGTATCGCGACCTCGATGATGATGTCGGTAATGTATATTTGGCGTTTTGGCATTTTCCTCCTTCTTTTTCTCTCTTTGCGAAAAGAGAGAAAAAGAAGCAAAAAGAGAGAAACGATTGGTTTTGCGGAGGCCGCCCTGCGGGCTTCGCAAAACCTTTCCTTTCAATTTTATCACGGTAATCCGGGGGACACAATACCTGCTTTCTTTAACCTAACCGAGCACAAGGGAACAGTCCCAAGA
>CBFDAY010000305.1:0-3939 GCA_965602895.1 uncultured bacterium | reverse complement strand
AAGAGATAACCTGTCCCTTTCGTGAGCAGCGCAAGGCCGAGAGTGGCGCCCACGATTGCGGCCCGAAGGGGAGCGATGCCGCGATCTATCAAAGTCCGAACGGCCCACCAGGCCAAAAGACACACCCAGAGCGCAAGCACGAGGTCGTTCTTCGTATTCGATGCGAAAAGGTATACGGGTGGAGCCGCGGCGACCAGCAGCGCAGCCAGGAGCTGTCCCTTACGCCCCGCTCCCAGGTCTTTGGCAATGAGCGAGACCACCATCAAGACCATAACCAGGGAAAACCATTGCACAAGGTTCGCCCAGTGGTCTCCGCCCGAAAGCAACATAAGGTGCATTCCCATGAACTCGGAAAATGGCGGCATAAGAATCTGCATTGGATTGTGCGGCGGATAGTGCGAAACGCTATGATTCTGTATCCAATAGATCTGGCGCGGTAAATGGTAGGCCATAGAATCCGCATTGTTCGGGGCCGAGAACCATGCCGAAACACCCGCAGTGACTACAAGGAACGCAATCAGCCCGGCCAGAAGCAGGTCGAGCGCATCGAAATGCGGACGCACCCATCTGCCGGGGCGGAGCCACGCTCTGCGCCCGACCAGAACTGCTCCCATCACAACCGCAGGCGCGACCCACCACAATAGAATCGGCCAAAATCGGATCGCCCGAAACAGGCTGAGCAGTTCCGTTCCGGCGACCATCCATATACTTGAAAGAATGCAGGCAGTCAAGAGCGCAACCCGCGCATCTGAGCATTCGCTATCTTCCCGCAAAAATGAGAAGAGCGTGGCCGCACACAAAACAAAGAACAGGAAAGGCACAATCCCGAACAACATGATCGTAAAACCTCTATGCTATCGCTATCGACCCAATCGAGCCACACGTTGATCATTCCGATATTACTGCACCGTAAGGCTAGAATATATCCCGTCCACTGGCTCAGGTCAAGCAAAAACCCCTTATTGCGCCATCGCCGCCTCCACGACCGCACTTGATAGGGGCTCGGTTGAATCGGAATTTTCCCGAGGAGCCGCGCCCGTTCCAGCGGATTTCGAATACCCGCTATCACATGACCGCCTCCTCGATCTCCTTTGTAACATCCTGCGAAATGATGTATACTCTGTGGACGTATCGCGATCTCCGAGACAAGGGAAGGACAAGGGAAAGACAAGCATGGAGAAGATTGGGAACATCGAGGAGCTGGCTGTCGCCCACGCCCCGCAGGTCGCCGCGGGATTGCTGATTATCGCATTCGCCCTGCTGGCGGCATACATCACCCGACTGGTTCTCAGGCGCCTCCTACGCAGGTACGAATGGGCCGGCAGGGTCGGCAATCTCATTTCGACAACCCTTTATTACACCATCCTGATACTGGGAGTCCTCAGCGGGCTGAGCACGATGGGAATTGACATCGCCCCCATAATCGCGGGCCTCGGGCTCGGCGGTTTCGCCCTCGGTTTTGCCCTGCGCGACGCCCTGAGCAACCTGTTGTCCGGGGTGCTTATAATCATCCATCAGCCATTCAAGGAAGGCGACATCATATCGGTCTCCGGCTGCCAGGGCCGGGTAGCCGAAACGAATCTGCGCTACACCGTTTTGGAAAGCAACCACGAGCGATTCATGGTCCCCAATTCGTTGATTTTCAAAAACCCCCTGAAGATAATTCAGTGCGGGGAGCCGCCGGAATCAGCCTGAAGAATGCAATCCATAAGACGAAGGTTTGAGGTGAGGAGAATAATTCATGAGCAATCCAACCAGCACCCTCCATGAGCGCTTGCGAGCTTTGGCGCAGAACCTGTGGTGGACATGGCACCCCGAGGTCCTCAGCATCTTTACCGACCTCGAGCCCCATCTCTGGCGGAAGGTGCGCCATAACCCCATAGCATTTCTGAACCAGATCGACCCCGAACTGCTCGAGCATCGCGCCGCCGAGCTGGTGCTTCACAGCAGGATCAACCATGCCTTCCGGCGCCTCAACGAGTACATGGAAAGCCCAAAGACATGGGGAAGCGTCTGCTGTGGCACCTTGCGCAGCAGGCCCGTTGCTTATTTTTCCGCCGAGTTCGGACTGCACGAGTCGCTGCCGATTTACTCCGGCGGGCTGGGTGTCCTGGCGGGAGACCACCTGAAGAGCGCGTCGGACCTTGGAGTGCCGCTGATCGGCGTCGGGCTGCTCTACAATCAGGGATACTTCAGCCAGCGTCTCAACAAAGACGGCTGGCAGGAAGAGGATTACATCGACCTCGATACGAACCAGTTGCCTTTGCAGATTGTAAATGACATGGACGGACGGCCTTTGATCGTCCATATCGACACGCGCGACGGCTCTCTCAATGCCCATGTCTGGCAAGTGCAGGTGGGGCGCGTTCGCCTGCTGCTACTCGATTCCAACGTGGAAGGGAACTCGTCCGAAGACCGCGAGCTAACATCGCGGCTCTACGGCGGCAACCACCGTGTCCGCATACGGCAGGAACTTCTCCTCGGCGTCGGCGGCGCGCGTGCGTTGCAGTCTCTGGACATCATCCCCGGCGTGTTGCACCTGAACGAGGGTCACAGCGCATTCGCGATCCTCGAGGAAATCCGCAGGGTCATGCAGGACGATGACATCCCATTCAGCCGGGCGCGCCGGCGCGTATTGCTGTACACCGTCTTCACCACTCATACGCCGGTAGAGGCCGGACACGACCGGTTCGCGCCCGATCTCATGGAGGAACACCTCGGAATCCTGCGCGATAAGCTTGGGCTGTCTCACGAGGAATTCATGGCGCAGGGACGCGTCAATCCGAAAGACAGTTCCGAGCCATTCTGCATGACAATTCTGGCACTGAAAAACTCCCGCCGGGCCAACGCGGTTTCGGCTATTCACGGCGACATCAGTCGTCGCATGTGGCGCCGCCTCTGGCCCGATAGGCACGAGACCGAAGTGCCAATCGGCCATATCACCAACGGGGTGCACGTCTTGTCGTGGCTAGCGCCCGCGATGCTCCGTCTCTTTGAGAGCCGCCTTTCGCCATATTGGGCCACCAAGATGGTGCATCCGGATATGTGGAACAAGGTGGCCGACATCGACGACGGCGAGCTGTGGGAAACTCATCAGAGCCTGAAAATGCGCCTGATCAGCTTCGTTCGCAGGCATCTGGTCCATCAAGCGAAAAGGCTTGGCGAGGGAAAGTACGACGCGCCGCTGGGACGGATTCTCGATCCTGACATCCTTACAATCGGAGCCGCCCGCAGATTCGCAACCTACAAGCGCGGCGACCTGATCCTCGCGCAGCCCGAGCGACTGGCAAAGCTGGTGTGCGACGCGGAGCGCCCGATCCAGCTCATCTTCGCAGGCAAGGCCCATCCCCGCGACGACGGCGGCAAGCAGATAATACAACGGATAGCCAAACATTGCCTCAACCCCGAATATGGAATGCGAATCGTCTTCGTCGAGGACTACGATTACAATGTCGCCCGCCACCTGGTGCAGGGCGTGGACGTCTGGCTCAACAATCCGAGGCGCCCGCTCGAGGCGTGCGGTACCAGCGGCGAGAAGACCGTCCTTAACGGGGGGCTGAACCTGTCGGTCCTTGACGGGTGGTGGAACGAGGCATATGATGGAACAAACGGATTCGCAATCGGCCGCGGCGGCATGCATAACGACCCGAACGTCCAGTACGAGCGCGACACCAACTTCTTATATGATACCCTTGAAAATGAAATAATCCCACTCTATTACGACCGAGACGCCGACGGAATCCCGCACCAATGGGTAAAGCGCATGAAGGCGGCCATGCAAAGCCTGGGCTGGCGCTTCAACGCCGATCGAATGGTGAAGGATTACGCGGAACGATTCTACCTGCCCGCGGCGAGCGCGACATCCGCCGAGACAGTATGACTCGCCTTTTCGGCGAGGGCCAAAAGGGAGCATATCAAATGAGATTGAAGGATAAAGTG
>CBFDAY010000304.1:0-3952 GCA_965602895.1 uncultured bacterium | reverse complement strand
GGAACCTATGGCGCCGTCCAGCGAGAACATCTCGCCGACTGGTCTGGATTTTGCATATACCCGGCATCATGTAAGGATGTGAGAATTTCCCTGTGGTTTGGCCTTTCAGCGAGGAGTGAATACCTCGAAATCCCATTGGGGACCGGAGGATGCCATGTATTCCTCAATTAACATCAATGCGTTTCATGACATTCGGACATTGCTGCATTCGAGCACCCGGGTCAAAGAAGTCTTAAGACTGATTGCCATGAAGGCGACGGAAGTGCTCGATGCGAAGGGGGCTCTCGTCAGAATCTTCGATCTGAAGCAGGACGAGTTTGGCGAGGGTGAAGCGTATGGTCTGGGAGAGAAATACCTTTCAAACAAATTGCTTTCAGCACGGGAGCCCATACTCGAACTTTATCAACTGAAAAAGATTTCCATCATCGACGACATCCTGAATGACCCGCGTGTGCATCACCCTCAGCAGGCGTGGGATGAGGGAATCCGGATGATGGTCGATGTCCCGTTGAGCATCAGGAGCGATATGGTCGGAATCATCCGTGTCTATCTTTCTGAAGTCCGCGAACTCACAAAGGAACAGTTGAACTTTCTCGTCACCTGCGCCACGTGTGGGGCGTGCGCCATCGAGAAGGCACGCGTCATGGAGGTGCAGAAATCCGAATACGACCACCTTGCCCTCCAAACGGAGAAGCTTTCAACACTGGGCAGAATGGCGGCCGGCATCGCCCATGAGATAAACAATCCACTGGCCGGCATCCTGTTGTACAGCACGAACATGTTGAAGAAAATCCCGAAGGACGGACCCATGCGGGAAGGTCTTGAAATCATCGTCCATGAGACGCAGCGATGCGGCAACATCATACAGGAGTTACTGGAGTTCTCGCGCGAAGGCGAACCCAACAAGGCATTGGTCAATATCAACAACGTGGCCGAAAAGGCGCTCAGCATCCTGGAAAATGAGTTCCGCCTCCACCATGTTGAGATGCGGAAGGAGCTGTCCCCGGCGATGGAAGACATCCTGCTGGATGCCAACCAGATGGAGCAGGTTTTCGTCAATCTGCTCCTCAACGCGGTGGAAGCAATCCAGGACCGCGGTGTTGTCACGATTCGAAGCCTTATGGGACCCGACGGACAATCCGAGATTGTGGAGATCGAAGATACCGGATGCGGTATCCCGTCGGAAAACCTCGAGCGGATATTCGAGCCGTTCTTCTCCAGCAAGGCGAACGGAACGGGGCTGGGACTTGCGGTAAGCTTTGGCATCATCCAGAAACATGAGGGCAAAATCAACGTCACGAGCCGGGTCGGGCACGGCACACGGTTTGTCATTGAACTGCCGCTCCTCCCCATGGCAACCTCGAGCGAAGCGAAAGACTAGGCAAATGGAAAAGGCGTCCATTCTGATCATCGACGACGAGCAGGTTATCTGCAAAGGATGCCGGCTCGCACTCTCGGACGAACAGCGGTTCGTGGAGAGCTGCACGACCGGAAAAGCGGGCCTCGAAGCCACGCTGAACGGCGCCTACGACGTGGTCCTCCTCGATATGAAGCTGCCCGACATGGATGGAATGGAGATTCTCAAGACTATCCGAAAGGAGAAAGCCGAGACATACGTCATCGTGATGACAGGATATTCAACAGTGAAGAACGCCGTCGAGGCGATGAAACTCGGCGCCTTCGACTACCTTGCCAAACCCTTTACCGACGACGAACTCATCATCGTGGTCGGCAAGGCCGTCGAAAAGAAGCGGCTGGTCGAGGAGAACATCTCACTGCGCAAGGAACTCCTCATTCGGCGCGGCTTCTCCAACATCGTCGGAGAGAGCCCGTCCATGCTGCGAATCTTCCGCCTGGTCGAGAAGGTTGCTCCGACCGACAGCACCGTCCTGATTTACGGCGAGAGCGGAACAGGAAAAGAGCTTTTCGCCGGTGCGCTCCACGCACACAGCCACAGAACGGCGAGGCAATTTGTGGCCGTCGACTGCAGCACCCTCTCGCCCGGCCTCCTCGAAAGTGAACTGTTTGGCCATGTCAAAGGAGCGTTCACCGGAGCGATACAGGACAAGGCAGGAATATTCGAAGTCGCGGATAAGGGCACCCTGTTCCTCGACGATATTGCGAATCTGAGCCTGGATATCCAGGCAAAACTCCTCCGCGTCCTCGAAGCCCACGAGTACAAGCCCGTCGGCGCCAGTCACGTCAAGAAGACCACGGCCCGAATCATTGCAGCGACCAACAAGGATTTGAAGGCCATGGTGGATGAAGGGGAATTCAGGGAGGACCTGTATTACCGGCTCAACGTATTCCCCATCTATCTGCCGCCTCTGCGGGAGCGAAAGGACGATATCCCCAAACTCGCCTACCATTTCCTGCTACACTTCTGCCGGAAAACCGGAAAACGAATTGAGGGATTCACCGACGACGCGCTGGAGACGCTGGTGAATTACGACTGGCCCGGAAATGTGCGACAGCTCAAGAACGTTATCGAGCGGCTTGTGATCATGTCCGACACCAACACCCTTGACCTCATCTACCTGCTCGAGCACCTTCAAATGAGGCGCCCCCTGAAGGCGGACTCCATCCCCGACACCGTTGAAGATCTCAACGCCATTAAGAAGCACCTGCTGGAAAACACCTTCGGCCAGATCCAGAAAGCCTTCATTATCAAAGCTCTCAAGGCGAGCAACGGAAACGTCTCGCGAGCGGCGGAAGATGTAGGAATGAAGAGACCCAATTTTCACGCCCTCATGCGTAAATATAACATATCGACAAAAGACATCAAGCATCAGGCATAATGATTCGGCGGGCCGTTTCTGTCCCAAATGCGCTGACGCTCAACACCCTTGGCCGGGTGATAATTATTAAAGGCGGCCTTGCTGGCGGTATATAATCGCCAGCGGGTATAGAAGTAAGGGCAAGCGATGGTGCTTGTCCAACCAAAGGAGGCCGCCCATGCAATTCTACTGCGGATTGGATCTAAGTGCAAGAACCTGTCAGGTGTGTGTGATCGATGAGAAGATTTCCGTGCTTGTGCAGGAGAAGGTCCCCAATGAGCTGCCCTGCATTATCGACCTTATCGAGCCTTACAAAGAAACTCTCGAAGTGGTCGTGGAGAGCAGCTTCAACTGGTATTGGCTCGTCGATGGGCTTCAAGAAGCGGGGTATGAGATATGTCTTGCTCATCCCCTCGGTCTTTACATGATCACCGGCGCCAAAGTCAAGACGGATCGTCGAGATGCTTTTGCTCTGGCGAAGCTCTTAAGAGCGGGCGTCATCCCTAAGGCGTATATCTATCCCAAAGAGCATCGCTCGGTGCGGGACCTGCTCAGGAGGCGAAGTCGCCTGGTAATGCTTCGGTCCGAGGAATACGGCTCTTTGCGAAGGCTGCTTTATCGATATGGGATCCTGGAGCATACCCGCAACGGTATGAGACGAACCATCGAGGACGATATCGATATGTGGTTCAAAGACCCGATGATACGCCTTCACGCCCAGCAGGAACTCAAACGTATTTGGATCTACACTTCACAGATCCGAGAGCTCGAGCGGGCAATCTTTCATTGCGCCAAAGATCGTCCCGAGTACGCTCTGCTCATCCTTGTGCCGGGCATAGGAAAGATACTCGCATTGACCATACTCTACGAGATAGGCGAGATTTCCCGGTTTAAGAGCGCAAGAGAGTTCAGCTCCTATTGTCGTTTAGTGCCCGGAGTGGCCCAATCCGGGACAGTCTCCAGACGAGGCCGGGGCAGCAAACAGGGCAATCACTACCTCAAGTGGGCTTTTAACCAGGCTGCCATGCATGCGGTAAGAAGCTATCCGAAGATTCGACGCTCGTATGACCGGCACTTAAGGCGCCATCGAGGCAGGGCAAGAAAACTTATCACCTACAACATCATCGCTCACAGACTGGCTCAGGCTGTCTACCATATCCTTCGTGATGGAAGCG
>CBFDAY010000303.1:0-3967 GCA_965602895.1 uncultured bacterium | reverse complement strand
CAACGTGCTCGAAAGGTTTCCGAAAGAAGTCGTGGAAACGCAATCTTCGGTGGCGCCTGTTGTTCCCGGGCCCATTCCGGCCGAGATAGAGCCCGAGTCGGCGCTGGCGCTGACCGAAGAGCCGCTGGGCGCCGACGAGGCGGTCGGTCCTTCAAAATTCAGCCTTGCCGACCAGACCCCTCGAACGCCGGAGGAGATTGTGGGACTCATAACCGAGGGTACCTCCATAAAATACAAGGCCACTCGCTCTGGTTTCCTTCTCAGGGTAAACGTGGGCGGCGGCAGGTACCAGCGGGTTCGGCTCAAGTTCGATTCCGTCGACGAGGACGGCTCCCCAATAATCCTTGTTATAACCATAATAGGCCCGGCGCGTCCGGAGCATTACGAATGGGCGCTGAAGCTGAACCCCGGTTTTTCTTACGGGGCTATCGGTCTGGTGAGAATCGACGGCAAAGAGCTTCTCGCCATTGTAGATACCTTCCTCGAAGAGAACGTTGCCCCCAAAGCGCTCCAAAAATCGGTCATGACGCTGGCCCGAAGGGGCGACGCGCTCGAAAGGAAACTTATCCGCAAAGACTTATGGTAGAAACCTAGGAGAAGTAATGCCTGACGTACGACACCCCGATCCCGAAAAGCAAAGGATCATCGACGAGACGACGCAGGCCGGCCCTGCGCACGTGTTCAAATGGTGGGGAAGCATCACCGAGGCGGGCAAGAGCCGCCTCATCGAGCAGTTGTCCAATATCGATTTCAAAGAATTGAGCCGGCTCTATCAACAGCATAAAAAAGGAAGCCTCCCTCCGCCGCAGGAAAAAATCGGTCCCGCCGAGACGATCCCGGTACCCCGGGGAAAGCGCCGGCTCGAGGCCGCTCGACATGCCGTAAGGACCGGCGAAGAAGCCATCCGCGCGAACGAGGTGGCGGTGTTCCTCGTCGCGGGCGGACAGGCGACAAGGCTCGGCATCGACGCGCCGAAGGGAACCATCAAGATAAGTCCTGTGAAAAAAAAGTCGATTTTCCAACTTCATGTCGAGAAGGTCCTCGCCCTCTCAAAGAGATATGAAGCCAGACTGCCGTTTTACATTATGACGAGCGAGACCAACCACGCGGCCACGCGGGAGTTCTTTGAAAAAAACGGGTTCTTCGGTCTCGAACCCGCCGACGTGTTCTTCTTCAAGCAGGAAATGATGCCTGCGATCGATCTGAACGGCAAGCTGATACTGGATTCAAAGGACCACATCTTCACAAACCCGAACGGGCATGGAGGCTCGATCTCGTCGCTAAAAAGCTCCGGCGCGCTGGCGGACATGAAGACGCGCGGTATAAGGCATATTTTCTACTTCCAGGTCGATAACGTTCTGATCAAGATCGCGGATCCGGCTTTCCTCGGATATCACATTGAAAGACGGGCCGAAATGTCGGCCAAGGTGGCGCCCAAGCGCGACCCGGAGGAAAAAGTCGGAGTCGTGTGCAGGGTCGGGTCGGAGCTGACCGTGATCGAGTATAGCGATCTGCCCAACGAGCTGAGATACGCCCGCAACGAAGACGGCTCGCTCAAATACTCCGCCGGAAATATTGCTATCCATATACTCGATGCCGATTTTATCGAAAGAGCGAGCGGCGGGGAATATTCGCTCCCCTACCATATCGCGCAAAAGGCCGTTCCATATATCGATGACACGGGCGAGATCGTCAGGCCCGAGGAGAAGAACGGTCTGAAATTCGAGAAGTTCGTCTTCGACGCGCTGGGCCGGGCGAAAGAGACCGCAATAATGGAGGTCGATCGGGAGGAAGAGTTTGCGCCTGTGAAGAACACCGAAGGTGAAGACAGCCCTGCAACCGCGCTCGACATGATGACCGGTCTTTATGCGAGATGGCTGGAAGAGGCAGGCGCGCGCGTGCCCCGCGACTCGGACGGAAAACCCGCCGGCCCGCTCGAGATTAGCCCGCTATTTGCGCTGGACGCCGAAGATCTGAAGGAAAGACTGCCCGCCTCGTTTGAAGTAAAACTCCCGCTCTACCTCGGGCCGGAATAGGCTATCCCGCGATGGGAATCCCCTTGTTCTCCAGATACCACAGGGCAGTCTCGGCGATGGCGTCAACGCCGTCCTTCCGCGGCTTGTAACCCAGGACCTGTCTCGCCTTCTCGATATCGAAAACGTAGTCCACGAACGGCACTTCCCTGTGCTCGTCGAGCAGCATCGGACGTCCGGCTATGGACATAAGACGAATCAAGGCGCGGGCCAGCGTCTTGTTGACAAACGAGAGCTTCGACTTAGAGCCCACCCGCCTGATCACGCGCTCTGCCGTATCGGCCACGGTAAGCGCTTTTGCAGGGTCCGACGCGATGTTGAACGCCTCGCCCGCGGCGCCGGGAGTTTCGGCCGCAAGAATGTACGCCTCCACCACGTCGGAACAGGCGACGACCTGGTGCCGGTTCATCCCGTCGCCGATGATACGGATGGGCCTGCCGGTGGCAAGGTCTTCAAACATCTTCAGGTAGAAGCCCTCGTGCCAGTAGCCCGGACCGAAGATCATCGGCATCCGCATCATGACAACCTCGATACCGAAGTCGGCCGAATACTTTGCGCACAGCTCCTCGCACTCGAGCTTGTTCCGGCTGTATGCGCCGAGCAGTTTCTTGGGGGCGTCCTCGGTACATGGGACACGGTCGGGAATACCATATATCTCAATGGAAGAGGAAAGCACAAAGCGGCGTACCGATTCCGATACCGCCGCCGAAAGCATGTTTTCCGCGCCACGCACGTTGACCGAATGAAACGTCTCCTCCGACGCTTTGCTCTGCGGCAGGAGCGCGGCCAAATGGAACACGATGTCGACTCCCTCGCACGCGAACTGCGCGACGTCGGCGTTTCGGACGTCGCCCTTGACCGCTTCGACGCCCTCGGGCACATCGGCCATAGGCTTGATGTCGAGCGCACGCACGCGATGCCCGCGCCGCACAAGCTCATCGGTCAGATGCCAGCCGAGCAATCCGCCGGCTCCGGTAACAAGCACAAACATGGAAAGCAACTCCAAAATAGACCGCAGGAATCCGAAGACAAAACGCCAAGATATTAAATCATACGGCACGCATTAATGCAACACAGAGACGCCTTGAGGTTTCCCCATTTTATCTGGTGGGGGTTGTTGAGATTGCCGTGGTCGTTACGGATCTTCGATCCTTCAATCCCTTCTAAGAAACTGATGTTGCCTTTCGCTCGGGAAGGACTCAGGTTCGACGATTGATCTGTGCCACATATTCTGTGGCTCCGGCTTCGGTCTGATGATATAATAAGTATGTAATTCATCAACAGCGACTCGCAGTCAGCGATCCAATGAAAATAATCATAATGGGCTCGGGGACGTCGCTGGGCGTGCCGGTCATAGGGTGCAAGTGCGAGGTCTGCCGCTCGGACGATCCTCGGAACAAGCGCACCCGCGCGTCGATCTGCGTGCAGACCGCCTCGGGCAAGAACATACTCGTCGACACCGCGACCGAACTGCGGCTGCAGGCCGTGAGCAACGACATCTCGTCGGTCGAGATGATTCTGTTCACCCATTATCACGCCGACCACATCCACGGGCTCGACGACGTGCGCAAGTTCAACCAGTCGGCGCAGGATTCGATCGTCTGCTACGCCGATGATCCGACGGCCGAAAGGCTCAGGCGGGTGTTCTTCTACGCGTTCGAGCACGACTACTCGTGGGGCGCGATCCCGCACATTACGCTCGAACGTATGCCCGAGAAGCTTCGACTCGAAGAGGTCCGCGTCACCCCGATTGAACTGCGGCATGGGAAGGCGAATATACTGGGTTTCCGCTTCAATGACGCCGCCTATCTCACCGACTGTAATGAGATACCGCCCGAATCTATGGAAAAGCTTAAAGGGTTGAAACTGCTGATTCTTGACGCGTTGCGCCACGATTGGCATCCGACCCATTTCAACCTCGAAGGAGCGCTGAA
>CBFDAY010000302.1:0-3969 GCA_965602895.1 uncultured bacterium | reverse complement strand
GAGTACCAGTGGCCGCTCTTCTTTATCGTGCGCTCTTGCGTTTCGAAGTCGACGCGCACGATGCCGAACCGCTTGCTGAATCCGAACCCCCACTCGAAGTTGTCCATCAGCGTCCACAGGTAATAGCCGCGCAGGTCGACGCCATCCGCGACAGCCCGATGGCAGGCCGAGAGATACCCGCGCAGGTAATCGAGGCGCTCATCGTCGCTTACGCCGCCGTCGGGCTCGACCTTGTCTTCAAATGCCGCGCCATTCTCGGTCACATACAGCGCCGGCTTGTCATAGGTGTCATGCAGCCACTTGATTATGTCGTAGAGGCCGTCCGGATATACTTCCCATTCCATCTCCGTATACTTGCCGTCGGGCAAGACGTGATCCGCCTGAAGGAAGCAAAGATCGTTGTGTCTCCACACGGTGCGAGTGTAGTTGTTGACACCGACAAAATCCACCGGCTGGTTTATTATTTTTTTGTCCTCGGGCTCCATCGGCGGCATGGCCGAGAAGGCGTCGTACATCTCATCGGGATATTCGCCGAAGAATATCGGGTCGAGGAACCACCGGTTCTTGAACGCGCCATAGCGAGCGGCCGCCGCCTTGTCCTGCTCGGAGTCGGTGGCGGGCATGCACGACTCCACGTCGACGGTTATGCCGATCTGTCCGTCGCGCCCGCTCTGGCGAAACGCCTGGAGCGCGCGCCCGTGGGCCTTAAGCAGCGTGTGCCCGGCAATCAGCATCTGGTCGACGTCGACCACGCCGGGCGCGTGGACGCCAAGACAGTGCCCTATGAAGGAAATAACCCACGGCTCGTTTATCGTGATCCAGGACTTTACCCGGTCGCCAAGCTTGTCAAAGAACAGCGAGGCATATTCGCCGAACCACATTGCCGTATCCGGGTTGCGCCATCCGCCGACGTCTTCTATCGCCTGAGGAAGATCCCAGTGATAGAGGGTCAAACACGGCTCTATATCCGCCGCGAGCAGTTCATCGACAAGAGCCGAATAAAAGTCCAGCCCCGCCCGGTTCAAGGCTCCCCTTCCTTGCGGAAAGATGCGCGGCCACGCAGTTGAGAAGCGGTAACCGCTCAGTCCCAGCCGCTTCATAAGGGCCACGTCGTCCCTGTATCGCCGGTAATGGTCGCATGCGACGTCGCCCGTGTCCCCGTCCATTATCCTGTCGGGCGTGTGCGAGTAGCGATGCCAAATGCTCTCGCCCGCGCCGTCGGCCAGCGGCGAGCCCTCGATCTGATACGACGCCGTCGCGCATCCCCAAACGAATCCGTCCGGAAAACGATATTCCGACATACTTGCCTCCTCAAATTGAAAAACGGAACCTCATCGATCTATGCTTGGGCTCGGCCATGCGCATGTGGGCCGCGCCTCATTATTATCGCCTACTTTTTCCCTGCAGACTTGGCCGACAGTTTCCTGAACATCCTGCTGAGTCTGCCAATCGTCTGCTTCGGGGCCTCGACAATGGTCCGTGTCTCCGAGAGTATGTCCATGAAACCGACCTCGTTGGGATACCTGGGAACGACATGTAAGTGAAGATGCTCTATGCTCGCTCCGGCCGGCCGGCCTATGTTGAACCCGATGTTATAGCCCGCCGGGGCGTACACGGCATCGAGAACATCGAGACACATCGCCTGAAACGAGTGCAGTTCGGCGGATTCGGCCTTGGTTAGATCGCGCACGTCCACTACATGCCGAATTGGAAACAACAAGATGTGCCCGGCGTTGTACGGATGAAGGTTGACCGAGGCTACCCAGCGCTTGGTCCTGCAGACTTCCAGCTTTTTTACTTTCTTGTCCCCGGCGCTGACCGCGCAGAATATGCATTCCACGTCGGGCCTCTCTCCCTTCACGTAGGCCAGCTTTGTAGGTATGTACAACTGCTTCATCTCCGGACCGGCCTTCCATCATTGTTGCGACTGTTCGGCCCACCATTGCTCCCACTTGGAACGGTCCTCGCCGAACTTTGGCGACCTGCCCGATCGCTCGTCTTCATGGTCCCCGATGGCGGAAATCTCGATCGTCTTTCTTTTCGAACCCGAGGATTTGCCGAGCGCCCGCGTCATCTCAAAATGCGTGCGCAGTTTCTCCATGGCCGCCGCGGCGGCCCTGCGAACGATGGGATCGGAATCGTCAAGCGCCTTGAGCAGCGCCGGCGCCGCCTCTTTTGTGCGAAGCCTGCCCAACGCGTCGGCGGCGGCCTCCCGGACCTCCGAGTCGTGGCTTCCGATCGCTTTGAGGATAATCTGAATCGATTCGCGGCCGCTGATTTTTCCGAGCGATTCGATGACCCAAACCTGGGAGAATCGCCTGGGATCCGAGGCCGCGTGAACGAGCGCATCCACGGCCCTCGGATCGGCAATATCGCCCAGCGCCTTGATCGCCGCTTCGCGCACAACGAAGGAGTCGTCATCGAGCGCCTTGATGAGCCGCTTGGTCGCGCTCTTGTTATGGATCTGTCCAAGCGTGTGAATTGCCAGCACCCGCACCCTCTTGTCCATGTGCTTCAGGTAGGCCATCACTCCATCGATCACCTTGGAATCGGCGAGACGGACCAGTGACCTGATTACGGAATTGCGCACCAGGGCGTCGGTCGTATCGAAAAAGGCGAGCAAGGTTTCCACGCCCCCGGAAGCGCCCACGAGCCCGAGCGCCTCGGCGGCGGCGGCCTTCACCCGGGAATCCGGGTCGCCTCTCAAGGTCTCGGCCAAAGGCTCGGCGACGGACGCGCTGCCGAATTGTCCCAGCAGGCTGGCCGCAAGCTCGCGTTCCTCGGTTTCGCCCTCCCGCAACAGCGCAATGTATTGTTCCGGGTGAATAGCGTCTTCGTCGGCGACGAAGATCATCAGGGCCGTACCCGCCAGTATCTTGTCGCCGTCTTCGAGCTTCTTGCCGCCTACTTTGTGGCCGTTCACGAACAGCCCGTTGGTGCTGTTGAGGTCGGCGATGGCGTATTCGCCGTCGTCGCAGGTTACCTCGCAATGCTTCGACGAGACATACTTGTTTCTCAGCACGACGTCGTTTTTCTGCGAGCGGCCCATTGTAATCTTACGGCCCGTCAGGGGAACGCTCAGGGTTTCAAAACCCCTTTCTTTGACTATTATTCGCGCCATCGCTCTCTCGCCTGTGGAGATCCGGTTCCGGCCCCATTCCGGGCGAACACCAAGAATTTACAGAAAAGAAGCGCGAACATGAGGTCGCCGACGCCTATCAGAAAAATAAAAACGTGCAGACCTGAAAATACCAGGTGATAGAGGAACAACAAAAAAACAATGATTTTTCCGATTATGCCCATGAGCACGATGCCCTTGTGGGCGTAAAGGTCACGGCTAACCATGTAGTAGCCGATTCCATAGACCATCGCGAGCAGAATGCCCATCTGGTGAAAAACGGCCAGTTCGCGCGGGGGTGTCGGCATGTCGAAAAGAGACATCAGACGGAAAAAAAAGACAAGGAAAATGAGTCCGAGCACGATGTTATACAGGGCGCCAATCAAGAACAACCTCTTGTAGCCGCGCTCGCTGTTTAACATCGGGCGGTCGCACTCGCTTTCTTTATCGTTCGCCGATCACGAGGGGCGCGGCCGGCGCATTTCCAAAAGGGGCAATATTGGGGCGGCCTCCTTTACGGTCAGGATTTCGAGTCAATTGAACAGGTTTTTTTCGACATCCTCAAACGTTTTGCGTTCCTTGCCGCGCGTGCCAAAGAAATCCGACGAGTTGAGTCCCATGTAAACAGCGTAGCCTATCGCCGCTAAGACTGCAATAATGATGAGCTTACGAATCATGTGACTTACCTCCTAATCAAATCAACAGGTTCCCGAGTCGCCCCTCAATTATATCACCGAACAGGCGAGTGTCAACAGCACAGACTTCACGTCGGCCAATGTCATTCCCACGTAAGCGGGAATCCAGAACAAGGATTCGGGCGGAGAGTTTCACTATGACGGGTGATAATTATT
>CBFDAY010000301.1:0-3971 GCA_965602895.1 uncultured bacterium | reverse complement strand
CGGCGGATGGGGCGATTATTCGTCGGGGGTGATCCCGGCGGTGTGTGTGATATTATATCTTGCGGTTCCCGGCGGCCCCGCGAGCGGAATACGTTAAAGCCCTGTCGGACGAAAGGAGCAAACGACCCGTGAATTCTCCAGGCGGAAAGAGTTTCTTCTACGGCTATGTTATCGTGGCGGCGTGCTTCGTCGTCTTATATATGCTCTGGGGAACGGTCCTCAATACGCTCCCCATTTTCCTTAAACCCATTGCGGAGGATATGGGCTGGGGGCGCGGCCCATTCCTGGTCGCGTTGATCATGGGCGCCATCGGAACAACCGTGGCGGCTCCGATTGCCGGAAAGATGATCGATAAAATGGGGGCCAGGCCCGTCATGGGAGCGGGCGCGATCATGACCGGGCTCGGCCTGATTGCGGGCAGTCGCATCGAGCACTTGTGGCAGTTGTATTTGATCTTCGCCGTTATCGGCGCCGGGCTGATGTGCGCGACGATAATTCCCTGTTCGCTGATAATTTCAAACTGGTTCATCTCCAGGCGTGGAGCGGCCATGAGCGGCGCGTTCGTGGGTACCAGCGTCGGCGGCATGATCATGTCGCCGCTGGCCGAATGGATCATTCGCACCTATAGCTGGAAAACCGCTTTCGCATTCAGCGGCACGGCCATTCTCGTGATAGTTTTGCCGGTCATATTCTTCTTCATCCGCACACACCCGTCGGAAGTCGGACTCGAACCCTATGGGGTCGCAAACAACGATGAAGATGCGGGCAATGACATGTGGGGAGTAGGAGTAAAAGAGGCTTTCTCGTTGCGGGTTTTCTGGCAGATTGCCGCGGTAATGCTCATCATCGGACTTGTAACGGGCGGTGTCGCCAATAATTGCGTTGCCTACCTGACCGATCTTGGTCACTCGTCAAAAAACGCGACCTACACATGGAGCCTGGTGATGGGCGTGATGATACTTGGTAAATTATCATTTGGCCCGGCCGCCGATCGCTGGGGCGCCAAAAACACCATGGCCGGCGCTTGCGCGCTGCTTTCCGCTTCGATTGTCGTGCTTGTGTTTGCCAAGTCCTATTCGGTAATGATGATATTCGGGGTGATCTATGGATTTGCGTGCGGCGCGCCGTTGATCCTCAATGCGCTCCTGACGGGAGAGTACCTGGGCATGAAGAACTTCGGGGCCATATACGGCCTTCTCACTATCACGGTGAACCTGGGAGGGTCTCTTGGGCCTGCCGCCGCCGGCTTTTTCTATGACAGTCAAGGGACATATCTGCCGGTTTTTTGGTTTTTTTCCATCCTCCTGCTGGCGGGAGTCGTCGTTTCCCTATATATAAAGCCGGCGCCTCGAAACTTTGGCCCAGCTAATGCGACTCGTCCCGCGCCTGTTACCCGCTAGAGAGCCGGGGAATCAAATAAAGGGCGGGGTCGCGACGCCTAAGTCTTTGAATCCGCTGCAAGCTCCGGTCCGGATAGGAGTTAGGGGATTATGAGGGGTTACAGTGAAAGGAATGACGGTATGAGACGTTTTTCTGTATTGTTCACGGTTTTTGTTGCGATTGCCTTCGTGGCCGTCCTGAGCGCTCCGGCCGCCGCTGACCATGCCTATGTGGGCGTCGACAGTTGCAAGATGTGTCACAAAAAGGCCGAGAAGGGCAATCAATACGATTCCTGGTCCAAGTCCCGGCACGCTCAGGCTTACGATGATCTGGCCTCAGACAAAGCGAAGGAAGTGGCCGGCGCAAAGGGAATCAGCAATCCTCAGGAAGCTCCCGAATGTTTGAAGTGCCATGTGACGGCTTATGGCGTCGACGCTTCTTTGCTGGGCAAGAAATATAAGGTCGAAGACGGCGTCGGCTGCGAGAGTTGTCATGGCCCGGGCAAAGACTTCAAGAACATGAAGATCATGAAGGATCCGGAACAGGCCAAGGCCAACGGACTTATCATCCCGACCGAGGATGTTTGCAGGAAGTGCCATAACGAAGAGAGCCCGACTTTCAAGCCGTTCGACTTCGAGGAGAGAAAAGCCAAGATAGCACACCCGAACCCGAACAAATAACTTCGGGCATGTCGGGGCATGTCGGCGGTTCGGCGTGCCGCCGAGTCGACGCTGCCGATTTGACGAATACGCCGGGATTCGCGTTCAAAGCGCGGGTTCCGGCTTTTTTTGTGTCGAGAATCGGGTCACCGGCATTCCGGCTCGGATTCGAAAATATGTTTATCCGCCGCCGGAATCCGCCCACCGTGTGCGAGCCGGCCTGCCCGATCATTCTCCTATGGTATCCGCGAGCTTCCTGGCGAGGCCGATCATGCCGCTGATCGTCCGGTCGGAGGGGTATAGCTGGGTGGAATCTATGAGGTAGAATCGGTCGATAGGGGTTTTTTGCTCCGGCACCTTCTGCGAGAAGTTGACCGGGCAGATCGCCTGCGCGTATGGGTCGCGAAACACTCGCCAGTCCTCTATCCAGGAAGGATTGAAGTCGGGCGAAACCAGCCGCAGCACCGAAGAGTATTCTTCCAGGAAGTCTTTGTCCGTGCGCGTGTATCTTTCGTTTGTGGTCTTGAGATAGAAGGGGATGTAGGCTATCTTGCTCCCCTGCAGGTCCGGCCTCGGATTGAGGTTCGTGTACTCGATGATCCCGTTGAACGCGATGCGCGGATCGTTTATGTTGACCCAAAAACTGTCGGTAAACGGATGCGACAGCTTCAGGATCATGCAGACGACGCCGATGTACTTTATTTCCGCGAGCTTGCTCCGATAGTCGGCGCATTCGTCGGGCAGCATGCGGCACACCAGGGGCAGGGCCACCGTCGAGATGACGGCGTCGAACTCGATTTTCTCCTCTCCGCACCTGATCCCATTGGCCGCGCCGTCGCTTACGAGGATCGAAGTCACTCCCGAAGAGGTCCTCACCTCGCCTCCGGAGCGCTCTATCCTTTCCCGCAGCTCGTCTATCAACGACCTGGTTCCGCTCGTCAGATAACCGAGCTGCTCGCGCTGCATAAACCTCTTCCTTGAGGTCGCAACTCGATGTATGCGGTGCCACATCCACGAGGCCGCCACTTCGTCGGCGTATTCGCCGAACTTGATTTTCAAAAGAGGCTTCCAGATCACATCGAAGGCCTGCCTGCCGATGTGGCGAGTGAGCCACGTCTCGGCCGTCTCGCTCTCCAGGGGCCGCCAGGATTTTATGGTTTTTGCGCGAATAACATGCAGCCCGAACCTGATCCGGCCGAGCGGGGTCACCGGCTTGAAGAAAAGCAGGTTGAGCGGGGTGCCGAACGGATACAATCTTCCGTCGTAGAAAAAGCTCATCCTCGAATCGCGCCAGCAAAGTTTGCGCCTTAAGTCGAGCTCCTCGCAAAGCTCGATCAGGTCGTGGTCACCGGCGCAGATGAAATGGTAGTATTTCTCGATAAGATGGCCGCCGAAATCGAAAGAGGCCGCCAGCCCGCCGACCTGCTCGTCGCGCTCGAAGACGGTCGCGCGGTGTCCCTTTTTCGAGAGAAAATAGGCCGCGCTCAAGCCCGAGACGCCGCCTCCTATTATCGCGATGTTCAATTCCGCGCCGCCCCCTCGCTATTGCCACTGCCGGCCGTAACGCGTTTCCCTGATGATCCGGTCCCTCATCCTCTTGCCGCGAATCAGATAATACCAGGCGTAGTACCAAATTCTCGCGCCCCAGCAGCATAGCGCGAATATCGGAGTGTCGAAGAAGAGCCATTTCACGAACGATTTCCTCAGGAAAAGCTCGACCCAGGACACGAGATTGTGGCGCGCCGGCTTGAAATGCAGATTCAGGCTCAGATCGTCGTCCCCGACGACTTCGATCTTTTCGAGATCCCCGGCGCCCAGCCCGATTCGGTCGCAGTTCAGGATATGCTGCACCCCGGCCGGATCGAACCCCAGTATCTTTGCCACAACGGTGTCCATCGCGACGAAATCGCCCGAAGCGAGCACCCTGTCGAC
>CBFDAY010000300.1:0-4004 GCA_965602895.1 uncultured bacterium | reverse complement strand
AATGTCGTTGTGCAGGTGCTCGAAGCGGCTGAAAAGACCAAAGGGGGTCTTTTCCTACCCGACACGGCAAAGGAAAAGCCGCAGGAGGGAAAGGTCATCTCGGTCGGAACCGGCCAAAGGCTCAAGGGCGGCAAAGTCGTTGCCCCGAGTGTGAAAAAAGGCGACAAGATCCTCTTTAGCAGGTATTCCGGCAATGAGGTCAAGATCGACAACGAAGAATATCTCATTATCAGCGAGAAAGACATCCTCGCAATTCTAAAATAATCACAGCGGAGGTTTATATGCCTGCAAAGAAATTGTTGTTTGATGAGCAAGCGAGGCGGGCCCTGTTGCGCGGCGTTGACAAGATCGGCAATGCCGTCGGCATTACTCTCGGCCCGCGAGGTCGCTACGTACTATTGGACAGAAGCTTCGGACCTCCGAGCATCACGAACGACGGGGTCACGATTGCCAAAGAGATCGAACTCGAGGATAACTTCGAGGACATGGGCGCGCGACTGATGCGCGAAGTCGCCACCAAGACGCAGGACGATGCCGGCGACGGCACGACCACCGCCACGGTGCTCGCCCAGGCGATTATCCGGGACGGCGTGAAGGTGCTCGCCTCCGGCGCCAACGCAATGGGGCTAAAGCGCGGAATCGACAAGGCTGTCGAGGCGGTGGCCGCCGACATCAGGTCGGGCAGCAAGAAAATCAGGAAGCGCGACGAAATCGCGCAGGTGGCCACGATCTCGTCCAACAACGACACGCAGATAGGCCAGATGCTCGCAGAAGCGATGGAGGCCGTGGGCAATAACGGCGTCATCACGGTCGAAGAGGCGAAAACCATCGAGAGCGAGCTGAAGATAGTCGAAGGCATGCAGTTTGACCGCGGCTATCTCTCGCCCTATTTCATAACCGATCCCAACCGGCTGGAAGTCCTGCTTGAGAATCCCCAGATACTTCTTTACGACAAGAAGATTTCCTCGATGAAGGATCTTCTCCCGCTGCTCGAGCAGGTCGCGCAGACCGGCGCTTCGCTGCTGATCATTGCCGAGGACATCGAGGGCGAGGCGCTGGCGACGCTTGTCGTCAACAAACTGCGAGGAACCCTCAAGATTGTCGCGGTCAAGGCGCCCGGCTTCGGCGACCGGCGCAAGGCCATGCTCGAAGACATCGCCATCCTAACTAAGGGCCAGATGGTCTCCGAGGAACTCGGAATGAATCTGGAAAAAATCGACATGGACATGCTCGGTAGCTGCAGGCGTGTCATCGTCGACAAGGAAAACACAACCATAATCGAAGGGGCCGGAAAGAAAAAGGACGTCGACGGCCGCGTCGCCCTGATTCGCAGGCAGATAGAAGAGACGGATTCGGACTACGACCGGGAAAAGCTCCAGGAGAGGCTGGCCAAGCTCGCGGGCGGGGTAGCCGTTATCAACGTCGGCGCCGCCACCGAGGTCGAGCTGAAAGAGCGCAAGGGGCGAGTCGAGGACGCCGTTGCCGCCACGAAGGCGGCAGTGGAGGAAGGTGTTGTTCCGGGCGGAGGAGTGACCCTGCTGCGCGCCGCCGCTGCGATCGACAAGCTTAACCTGAAAAGCGATGAAAAGATGGGCGCGAAGATTTTGAGACGGGCTCTCGAGGAGCCGGCCAGGATGATCGCGCGCAACGCCGGCGAAGACGGCTCGGTCATGGTGCAAAAAATATTGGCCCAAAAAGACAAGGACTACGGCTTCAACGCCGTCACGATGAAGCTTGAAAGACTTGCCAAGAGCGGTATTGTCGATCCCACAAAGGTAACGCTCTCCGCTCTTCACAACGCGGCCAGCATCGCGGGCATAATGCTCACGACCGAGACGTTGATTACCGAAAAAGAAGAGGAAGCGCCCGCCATGCCTCCGATGCCTCCAGGCGGTATGGGAGGTATGGGTGGTATGGGCGGCATGGGCGGCATGGGAGGAATGGGCGGCATGGGCGGCATGGGCGGTATGGGCATGTAATCCCGTTTCCACCTGCCCGTTTCACCGCCGGTTCGGCGGAAGACGGAACCGCAGATGCAAAGATAAAATCGGCCGGGCTGTCCAAGTTGGATGCCCGGCCGTTTTTCGTGTGCCGAAACCTCAAAAAGCCCTGTGGCAAAAGCGGTGGCCTAATTAACGAGGCAGCGCGCAAGGCGCTTGCCCCCTCCTATGCAGGTGAGAACCGGCGGCAATCCCCACGGCTCGGGGATGACGCTCGTGTCGCACACGTAGAGGTTCTCGATTTCAGTCTTCAGGTTCTTGTCCACCACGTGGCCGATTCGCGCCGTGCCGCCGGGGTGTGCGCCCCTGTCCATTGAATAGAAGATATCCGTGCCGTCGCAACCCGCATTTTCCAGGATTTTCTCGGCAATGCGTGTTCCCTTGTCCAGCTTGAGTCGGTCCTCGTAGCTCAGCGGCTTCGAAAAAGAGCCGTCGAGATTGATGCGTCCGCCCATGTCGTCGCGTATCTTGACCATTACACCCAGCACCGAGCTGTAGTTCCTGCATTTAGGCAGGTAGCTTGGATTGCGGAGTCCGACCGACGCGGCGAACAGCAATCTGGGCTCGACTATCGGCGAGAGGATGAAGCCGTCCTCGTCGTGATGCTCGTATGTGCCGACCGACATCTGCGGCGCCGACGCCGTGCCCGGCCCCTTGTCGCGCGGGACGCCGTATACCATGCGGAGCGGGTCGCAGAAGAACCCTTGTCCGGCCTCCGGTATGCCCGAGCGCTGCAGGATGACCGGCGTTCCCATGCCTCCCGCTGCGATGATCACCCATTTGGCCCGCACCTCTACCGGGATTCCCGAGGAGTTACGTCCCCTCACGCCGACGGCGCGGCCGCTCTCCATAATTACCTCGCGCACCTGGACCCTGTTCATCAGGATGGCGCCACGCTCGACGGCCTCGGCCACGTAGTCGGCGGCCGTCCACTTCGCGCCGAGCTTGCAACCGAGCATGCAGTCGGAGCAGCCCGCTTTGCACTTCTCGGGATCGATGAACTTCTTGAACGGTTCCCAGTCGTAGCCGAGTTCTTTTGCCGAAGACATTAGGCGGAGGTTCGACGGACCGAGCAGCCTGTCGGGCAGGGCGGCAAGTTTCAGTTCCTCCTCGGCTTCGTTTACCTCGTATGTGATGTCTACGCCGTATTTCTCCTTCAGCCACGCCGGAGGACGGCACGCGGTCGCCGTGAATACGAGCGTCGAACCGCCCGTGACAAGCCCGCGCACGACATTGAGCCCTTCCTCGGAATAGACCAGGCCTGCGCGCTCGACGTACTTCAACATCGCAAGAGAGTTCCCGATGCGGCCCGGATGCCGGCCGCCCTCGACGAAAACGACGCGTTTTCCGCTCTTGGCAAGCTCGCGCCCGACGGTCGCGCCGCCCGGCCCGGTTCCAACGACGACGGCATCGGCCTCAAGTCTGATTGTTTCACTGACGGCAGTGTTCATGGCGGGTCCTCCATAGAGTTGAACAAATGCGATAGCAGGGTGGAGTGAAGCATCAAGCGGTCCTCGGAGTCCTTTTCTGCAATTCTTTTTGTCCGTCATTATATATCGCCCTGAAGCGAGTTGCAACCGAAGACGCGCATCGCATATTGCAGGAACAAAAATGTAGGGGCATGGCGCGCCGTGCCCGCCCGAAAAACAGCCGCTGATTACCCTAATCTGTAGGGGCGAACCTCGTGTTCGCCCGAAAACTTCTTTTCACCGCAAAGTCGCAAAGGGCGCAAAGAAGCTTCCATGGGAAATAATCGCGTGGATCACGAGGAAAAGCGAAAAGTTGAGTGGGTTATCTGCTCAATTTCAATACGAAACTCCTCAAGAACGGCATAAGACGTGTTTCGATCTAGTGCTTTTCGCCGTGGTTTCATAATTTAGGGTGAAGATGAAGGAAATACCGCCCCCAATTTTCCTTTACTCATGCCATGGCGCATGATATAATAACTGCTTAATAAAAACCAAACTTTGACTCGAAAGAAAGGCACTCGTATGGCGGATCTAG
>CBFDAY010000299.1:0-4025 GCA_965602895.1 uncultured bacterium | reverse complement strand
CATGAACGCCGCTATCATCAAGGCCGTAGTGCCCTCGAAGTCCTGCGCGTCCATATCCATGCCACCTTGGAGCAGAATATCGACAATGTCGGCGTGGCCGCCGTTTGCCGCAGCCATCAAGGCCGTAGCGCCGTCGACCCGGCTCCTTACGTTCGCATCGGCGCCGCCTTCGAGCAGGTTTTTCGCAACGTCGGCGTGACCTTGCCGGATCGCGTACATCAGGGCGGTTGAGCCAAAAACAATGTCCTGTAGATCGGGATCGGCGCCCCCATCCAACAGGAGTCGAACCGCTTCGCTGTGGCCCCCTGCAGCCGCGGCCATCAGCGCTGTCGCCCCGCTGGTGTTTCTTGCGTTTATGTCGGCCCCTTTGTCGAGCAGCATCCGCACGGTTTCCATGTGGCCGTTCATCGCCGCGTGCGAAAGGGCCGTCGCGCCTCCTTCATCTTGCGTATTCGGGTCCATACCGCCCGCAAGGAACAACTCGATCGCAGCGGCATCGCCCGCCTTTGCGCGATTCATGAACTCATCGGCGCGCTTTGTCGCTTCAACTCGCGGTTGCCCGGATACATCAGGGCCGACGGCGCCACCCTCTCCGCAGGCGGCCGGCAGCGCCACAGACGCAAGGATCAAGGCGGCGGCCATTGTGCGAGGCATCGTCCTATTTTTCTTATTTCTTGCGGGATATTGCATTGGCCCGGAAGATTTTAGCTTCCCATTCAGCGGCTGCCGAACAGAGTCCCTCAGGCGGAAATGCCGCGTCGGCGGGCTCAGGCGCTTGTATTCACCGGTCCGGCTCGAGGTCTTTGCCGAGCATCCGGAGCGCGAGCTGCCGCTTTTCGTCATTGGCGAGATATAGCGTCTGTGTCGGGAATGCGAACTCGATACCTTCTTCCTCGAACGCGCGCATGAGCTTCAGGTTGAATTGCTCGCTGAAGGCACAGAAGTCCCAGTATTCGGGCGGATGATACCAATATAGAACGAGGAGGTTGAGCGACCAGTCGTTGAAGCCGTTGAAAAACGCCCGCGGCGGAAAGTCGGGATTCATTCCCTCATGGTTGTCGAGGAGTTCTTCTATGATTTTCACGGCGCGCTCGACCTTGTCGGGCGGGGTGTCGTAGGTGATCGTTATGTTCATCAAGCGCCTTATGTAAGGGCGGCGGCCGATATTCTCGACGGTGCTCGAGACCATTTTCTCGTTCGGAACGGTTACAAGATGTCCGGTGAGCGTGCGTATCTTGGTTGAGCGAAAGCCTACCTCCTCGACCGGGCCGTCGTAGCCGTCGATGGAGATCCTGTCGCCGACGCCGAACGGCTTGTCGAGCAGTATCATTACCGAGCCGAAGAAGTTCTTTATCGAATCCTGCGCCGCGAGCGCGAACGCCAGGCCGCCGAGCCCGAGCCCGGCAATGATGGTGCTCATCGGCTTGCCCGAGACGCTCTCGGCGACGTAGAGGCCGACAATGATGACGATGACCACGCGGATCGTCTTGCGGATGAGCGGAACCAGCATGTCGTCGAGCTTGCTCTCGGTCTTCCCGGCGTACCGGTTGAGGTAGTATTCGGCAACGTCGACCAGGCGGTACAGGAAGTAGGCGATGCTGACGGATATGAGCAACTGTATCAGGGTATCGGCCGCGCTTCGGACCGGCTCGCTCATCGACAGGAACAGCATGGATACGTTGAGGCCGCCGGTGAAGATCAGGAGCACCGCCGGGCCGGAGGCCGAGCGCAGCGTGAGCTTGGCGAGCGTAATCGCCTCGCCAGCCTCCTCCATCTTTCTCGCGCCGCGCGACATCAAGTAGGAAACTACCTTGCCGCCCACAAAGGCCGCAAGGACGATGCAGAAAACGACCCCGATGCGCCAGATCTCGTTTCCCGCTATCCCAAAACCAAGAATGCTGTCAGTCATAACCTCTCACCCCGACTCCCATGCCCTTATTTCGCCGAATCCCCCGCCGGTTCAATCAGCTGCGCGAGCCTTACAGCTGTTTTTCCGGCCATTTCGATGCACTTTTGGTGGCCGGTCGCGTAGTACTCGGAGAGCTGTTCCGGGTCGCGAAAGTCGACGCCGCCGGTCAGGTCGGAACACATGTATGAGCCGAACTCCTTTTCGAACCAATCCATAAGCTCGCTGCAGCGCAGGTAGGTGTTCATAGCGACGCTCATCTCGTCTTTTCTGCCGCGGCCGTGCTTGAGCCCGATGGCAAGCACGCTGCCCGAGATGAGGCCGCAAAGAGAGCCGCGCGCCCCGACTCCGCCGCCGAAGCCCGTGGCCGCCTTGAGTATAAGATCGTCTTCCAAACCGAGCAGCTCTTGCCAAGAGCCGATTACCGCCTGCGCTCAGTTGAAGAACTGATCCATGAACCCCTTAACGCTCTCGCGCAGGTGTTTCTCGAGTTCTTCCGGTTGCATAGATCTCACAGCCTCCCTGTCGGAATCAGCATAATCGCCTTTCCCGCCATTCCCTGTCCGCCGGAAAAGTTGGAGCGTCCCGCCGCGTCCATCTCGAATAGGCTACCATGAGCGCGATGCGTGCGTCAACTTCGCCGCCTTCGGAACGCGGTCTGCGAGCTGCGCATTTAAGGATGTCCGGCCCTTCGACCTTGATTTGCCGGCGGGAAATCGCTAATATGATTCTATGTGCAATAGTTGATGCCGAAGACGGCCGCTTGCTCTCGCTAATGCTCCCGGCAACAATAAGGAAAGGACCTTGAACGATGCCGCTCGAGTTGAATGAAAACCAGAGGATGATCAAGCAGACTTTCCGCAAGTTCATGGAAAAGGAGATTGAGCCGCACGTGGAGGCGATGGAGGCCGGCGAGATAACCGCCTTCCCGCTCATAAAGGAGATGGTCGATAAGCTCGACCTGATGAGCATGTACGGCGGCGCCATGATCCAGGATGGCGATGAGGACCGCCTGCAGTTTTTCCTGTGGCCGACGCTCACCGTCGAAATGTCGCGCGTCAGCCCGTCGTTCGCGTTCGCGTTCGGCGTGAGCGCCGGCCTGTTCGCGAGCAATATCATGCGCCGCGGCACACCCGAGCAGATCCAGAGCTACGCTGTCCCCGCCCTCAAGGGAAACCTCGTCGGCGCGTGGGCGCTCACCGAGCCCGGCGCAGGCTCGGACGCGATCGGCGGCATGAAGACCCGCGCCGTCAAGGACGGCGACCACTACGTGCTCAACGGCAGCAAGACGTTCATCACCAACGCCCCCATCGCCGACGCCTTCCTTGTCTACGCCAGATACAAACTCGACTCGGGAGAGGACAGCGTGCAGGCGTTCATCGTCGACCGCGAGTGCCCGGGCCTCTCCACCGGCCAGCCGTTCAAAAAGATGGGCGTGCGAGGATCACTCACGGGAGAGGTCTTTTTCGACGACTGCCGCGTGCCGCTCGGAAACATCCTCGGCGGCGGAGTAAGGGAACGCGACCACGTGAAGAAAAGCCTCGCCGGCGAGCGCAGCGGCATCACCGGAATATGCCTCGGCATAATGGAGCGCAGCTTCGAAATTGCCGTCAAATACGCGAAAGAGCGCCAGCAGTTCGGCAAGCCGATCGGCGAATACCAACTGATCCAGGCGCGCCTCGCTCGGATGTATACCGCGATAGTGAACGTCGAGAATATCGTCTACAAGGAGTTCCTGGCCGGTCGCCGCCTCGATCAGCCGGTCGCCGAGATATGCGCGGGCAAGCTCTATGCGGGCGAGATGGCGACGTTCGTCGCGAACGAGGCCATCATGATCCTCGGCGGATACGGCTACATGGAAGAATACGTCGTCGAACGCATGGCGCGCGACGCCAAGATCATGGAGATCGGCGCAGGCACCACCGAGATGCAGATCATCACGATGGCACGCGACATCCTGGGAGATGATTAAAGCGGCCGCTCGCTTTTGCGGTCACGGATTTCTATTGGCTGGCCATGTGAACTCTGCCGAAAAGGTCACCGGGACATCATAAGGGAAAAACATCATGGATCAGCATTTTAAAGAAAAATTCACAGAAAAATGGAAGAAGTATTTCAA
>CBFDAY010000298.1:0-4045 GCA_965602895.1 uncultured bacterium | reverse complement strand
AAGAGCCGAAACGTTTGAAGCCGATTAAGACCGCTTTCGCTTGTCTCGATATCGGAGCACGATCATACAACATAGAGGAGAATGCGCATGACAAAACAAGGTGGATACCTGGCGGCAAAAGCGTTGAAGAATGAGGGAGTAGAATGCATCTTCACCTTGTGCGGCGGGCATATTCAGCCGATTTACGGCGGCTGCCTGGAGCTGGGAATAAAGATCATCGATGTTCGGCACGAGCAGGCGGCCACCCACGCGGCCGACGGATGGGCGCGCGTGACACGCAAGCCCGGCGTCGCTATCGTAACGGCCGGGCCCGGCCTGACCGATTCAATCACGGGAATAGCAAACGCCATGCGGGCAGGCAGTCCGATGCTGGTTATCGGCGGACAGGCGCCCGTCTTCCAGTTCGAAAAGGGGGCGCTCCAGGAGACGGACCACCTCGCTCTCGTTCGTCCGATCACCAAGTGGGCGAAACGCGTGAACGACACACAGCGAATTCCCGAGTACATCAGTATCGCATTTCGCCAGGCCATGGCCGGCAGACCCGGCCCCGTGTTCCTTGAAATCCCCATCGACAAGCTGATGTCCACCGAGAACGAGGATACCGTCGTCTTCCCCGAAAACTCCCGGACGAAGGCGAAACCATACGGAGACCCGACCTACATCGAACGCGCCGCCGAATTGTTGTCCGCATCGAAGCGGCCGGCAGTCATGGCGGGCAGCCAAATATGGTGGGATGATTCGGGCTCGATAATCGAGGAATTGTCAAAAGCGCTCACCGCTCCCATATACGTGAACGGAATGGCGCGCGGATGCATAAACGCCAAGAATCCGCTTCATCTATCCCGCACGCGCGGCAAGGCCATGGGGAACGCCGACGTCGTCCTCGTCGTGGGAGCGGAGTTCGATTTCCGCCTGGCCTTCGGGGATTCCACCTATATCAATTCATCGGCGAAAATAATCCAGATACACGTCGAAAGCAGCGAGATAGGACGCAACAGGCCGGTTGACACCGGAATCATCGGGGACACACGCGCGGTTCTCCGGCAGATCTGTGAAGCCATGGGCAAGGTCAAATCCTCGCCCGAACGGGAGACATGGTTCAAAGAGTTGAGGCGCGAAGAAGATGAGAAGCTGGAGCAAATGGAACGCTTCATGAAATCGGATAAGGTCCCTATCCATCCCGCTCGCCTGTGCCGGGAGGTGGACGAATTTCTCGATGAGGACGCGATCATAATCGGTGACGGCGGCGACATAGTAACAATCGGGGCACGCATACTGCGTGCGCGCGCGCCCGGCCAGTGGCTCGACCCCGGGCCGTTCGGTTGTCTCGGCATGGGTGTCCCGTTCGGCCTTGCTGCGAGGCTTGCAAAGCCCGACAAACAGCTCCTGCTGCTCTATGGAGACGGCTCATTCGGGTTGAATGGAATGGAGATGGACACCGCGGTGAGGTTCGATCTCCCCATGGTAGCGGTGATCGGCAACGACGGCGGTTGGGGCCAGATGCGCGTCGATGCGCAGGCCATGGGCTTGAGCAGCAAGGAGGTGGCGGGCACAGAGCTGGGTTTCACTCGGTACGACAAGATGGTCGAGGCGTTTGGGGGCCTCGGCATATATGTTGAGGAACCGTCGGAGATACGCCCGGCCCTCGAACGCGCCTTCGAAAGCAACAGACCCGCGTGTGTCAACGTCAAGATTGATCCGGACGGCGCCCGCCAGATGCTCCGTTCAACGCGCGGCATGGTGTAGTGAGTGTATGCCGGCGCACAACCGGACGGCAAACTCGGGAAAATATCCAAATAGGCGGCGACTTTCTCAACACATCTTTCAGAAAATCAATATCCCCAATGATAATTGGAGTAACAGAGCCTGACCAGGATTATGCGGAAAAATCGGGGCCCTTGAATGTCTCGACCACTTCGCCGGACGGTCCCTTCCAGCTTCCTACGAGATATATGCCGCCTATCACTTCGATGGGCTCGAGCAGATAGATCGGGTCGGCGGGCGACCTCTCAAAGCTTACGGCTGCGGGACCGCCGAGAAACTCGTGAAACTCCATGTCATCCTGCCATGTTCTCACCAGGCTGATGTCGGCGGGAGCGTTAACGTCGGCTTGAGGAATCACTTTCAACTGATAGAGTGGCCGCATGAGCACATGTTCCATGTTCCCTTCGCCGTAAATGCAGACCGAAGCGTCGACGATTTTGAAGCCGCGCCGGGTACAGGCGCCTCGCACGACCTCGCAATCCTGCGAAAAAGTAAGGTCTGCCATCTTCTTGGGATGTCCGAATCGCTCGCGTCCGCCGGCCATGCTCGAGTCACTGTCGACGTAGATATATGGTGTGTACATCACCTTTTCGCCCTTGTACCTGGCGGTGACGTTGACGATCGCCTCCTTGTACGGACCGATGTTGGTGACGAATCTGTAGTTTGCCGCAATGACGGTCGCCAGGGGTTCATCATCCGGCTCAAGCGGTTCGGGAAGCAGGGCGGCGATCGTATCGGGATTGGCCTTGATAAGAACCTGGACCAATTCGAATTCCTTGTTTACCCTTGTTCCCTCCGGATAAAGGGGAGCGTGAACGGGGCCGCTGTGTCCAAAGTCTGTAATCTTCATGTCCGATTTCCTCCTGTTGCGCCAATCTGTTGGATGACCGCAGAGTTCCTACCGCTCCGGGCAATTTATCACCCGCATTTCACTCAGCGATTGCAACGCTCACATCAAGTCTTCCGCTACGGCGAGCCGGCAGATTTGATTTGGGCCTTCGTATATTTGAAGTACCTTTGCATCGCGCATGGCCTTCTCAAGCAAATATTCCTTCATATATCCGTAGCCGCCCAGTATCTGCACGGCGTCCGTCGTGACTTTCATTGCCATGTCGGTGCAGAAAACCTTTGCCATGGTCGAAAAAGTGCGCGTCGGCGGCAGATACGTGGAGTTTACCCAGTTGGCCTTCCACAGCAGAAGGCGTGCGGCCTCTATCTGAATAGCCATGTCGGCCAACATCGTGGCGATTGCCTGCTGCTCGATGATGGGCTTGCCGCCCTGAACCCGCTCTTTGGCATAGGCGAGCGCCGTTTCGAATGCGCTGCGGGCAATGCCGACCGCCTGGGCAGCCACCGGCCCGCGCGCCATGGCGAGACGGTTCATATGAATTATATAGCCGGCGCCCTCGGGGCCGATCCGATTCTCGACCGGAATACAAACGTCCTCAAAAATCACGTCGCCTGTTACGGAAGAGTTGAGCCCCATCTTTTCTTCAAGTTTCCCAAAGGAGAGGCCCGGCGTGTCCTTCGGCACGATGAAGAGACACGAATTGTCCTTCCAGTTTTCCCTGTCAAGAGTGACAAGAGTGATGTACAGGCTTGCAATCCCGGCATTGCTGATGAAGCATTTTCTGCCGTTGAGCACATATTCGTCGCCCACTTTTCTGGCCGTTGTCCGTAGAGCGCCGGGAAACTGTTCGGTCGCCTCCAGGTCCGAACCGCCCTGCGGCTCGGTTGTGGCCGAAGAGCCGAGTCCGCCCTCCTCGACGAATACCGGAAAAAACTTCTCCCACTGCGCCTCGGTGCCGGCGAGCAGGAGCGGACCTATGGTAAGCCAGGTTCCGCCCATCGTCGTGCAGACTCCCGGATCGACGGCTGCGATTTCCTCCATGATGAGCATGCTTTCCATTACCGTCTTGCCCGCCCCTCCCATCTCCTCCGGAACAAGCAGGCCGAGGAATCCAAGTTCGTGAAGCCACTTCGGGATGTCCCAGTTGAACTCCTTCGATTCGTCAAGTTCTCTGACGATCGGCCTGAGCGTCTTGTTTGCGAAGTCGCGGGCCAGCTTCTGAATTGCAAGCTGCTCCTCGCTGAGTTCAAAGTTCAACATCTTGAATCTCCTCCTTTCAGAACCGTTTCATAGTGTCGTGTCCCAGAGATCGCTTACCAAATTACTATGCTATGAGTCGGCCGCGATTCCCCCGTCATCGCGAGCATCCTCACCCACTAGGCGGGAGACTTGACCAAGAAACGGGCGGCGGCGGGACTGTCCCAGATTTAC
>CBFDAY010000297.1:0-4047 GCA_965602895.1 uncultured bacterium | reverse complement strand
GGTCAAGATAGGAAAGGTACATTACGAGGTTCCTCCCGGAGGAGAGTCCGTTACCAGACTCGTGAGCTATGCCAAAAAAGGCTCGGACGAGCCCGTCCTTTTCATCGAGATGGGACAGGCGCCGTCCGAATTGATCGCAGACCAGATTTTTAACGGTACGAGAGCCCAAGAGAACTGGGGAGCATACAATGGTATGGACATCTCACAGGCGTTCTATCCACATCTCTCGAGCATGGCCTTGAGGAAGGGCCGCTGGCTGATCCACGTATCGCTTCCGCTCGAGGAGGGCGAATCATCGGAGCTTAAAGGCAAGTGGGACACCATCCGCCTCTTCATGCGTCGCATCGCCGGCGAGATACTCATGCATTTCTATGAAATGGACATAAACGAGCAATAGGCCTGGGGGTTTTGGGTCACGGCAGCCCACGCCCTGAGGCGCTGTTTGGCTCCTGAGGGCCTACGTCGCGGACATTCGATTCTAACCGTTCGAGTCTTCAAGTGCCGCGGGATATCCGGCCGGATGGCGGTTAGTGCTCTTTCGCGCGCGCCAGCAGCACGTTGGTGTCGCGAAGGCGTCTGGAAAGCATTTTCGCAAGGTTGAACAGCAGTTTAATGGCGACGGCCTTGGTAAGCAGTTTCTCTATTTTCTCCTCATCGAGCGCAAGCAGAATGCAACTCTCCATGGCGATGGCTTTCGCCGATCGCGCCTTCCGCTCGAAGAGCGCCATCTCGCCGAAGGTCTCTCCCGCCCCCAGCACGGCCAGCGTCCGATCGCCTTCGGGGGCCTCATCGATTATCTCGACCCTCCCTTTGAGCAAAACGTACATCTCATGGCCGATGTCGCCCTTTTGAAAGATAACGTCTCCGATGCTGATCTTCGCCTGCAGCCCCATCGCCATTATCTTCATGCAATTCCTGAATTCGATGTCGTCGAAAAGCTCTATCGACTCGACAAGCGGCCGATATTTCTCGTATTTCGCGTATTTGTCTTCGCTCATGGCAACTCACCCCGCAGTCATGCGGAGTCCCGGAAACGCGGTCTAAAGGCCCATGCAAAGCATATCGTCTGTCCGCAAGCGATTCAATCCAACTTTAACCAACCGGCCCGATGCGCGCTAGCCCACATCGACTATCCCTTTATCCTTCGAGCAGGCTTCGCCCTTCGTCCCGCCGCCGCGTTTGATGTCGGGCGCATTTCTTATGTACTCAAATTCCTCAAGCAAGGTAATATGCGCCGGGGCGTCATTCGTTTTTTCCACAGGCATCGAAAGAACCTTGAGTATAAGACGCCCTTTCTCCTTTGAAGCTTCGGGATCGAGATAGTACGCCTTATCGGCCTCGGAGGGAACCATTACAAATACTCCGGCCTCATAGCCGGGCGCTCGCTGAGGGCCGGGCTCGAAGATGATCGCCTCGACCGGCTTCTCGGAGTCCGATAGCCCGAGCTTGATGACGGCCCCATGCTCGGCGGCGCGGAGTCTCTCGAACAGCTTATCTATCTCGGGAGCGTTCACAATCCTCCGGATTCACGCAGGCGCAGGCAAAACAAAAAAACCGACACGGGATATGCGGTCCCTGTTTCACCCTTCCCCCTGTCGGTAACTCGATCTCCGCCACATTTGCGGAACGGCCGGAGAATCCACTAACTTATATAGTAATATCTTCGTCAATGTCAAGCAAAAAACTGGAGTTTCCCTATTTTTCAGTATGTAGTATAACGGAGATTGCTTCGGTCGTTCGGGTCTTCGACCCATCACTCCCTCGCAATGACGGGTTGTAAAAATGCTCAAGGGTTTCTCGCTAAAGCAATTAGCGCCATCCAAGACGCATCTCCCCGGTCATTGCGAGGAACAACGTGACGAAGCAATCTCCGTTCAAAACTACAACTCCACGCCCGATGGGTGATTTCTACTCCTGAAAATCTGTAACCGTTGCGTTTCCACGTTATTGCGATTTCTATGCGCTGTTTTGGGGGGAAACTTCACCAAGCAAAAAAGCGGATATCCATAAACACGCGCAGGCAGTCCGGCCCGATCCGTTTTCCAGAGTCGATTAAATCATATTCTACTCAGCCGGCTTTTCGATGACCGTGTCTTTCAGGCAGTTCACATCATCGCGCTCGGGATAGTCGAGCGTGTAGTGCAACCCCCGGCTCTCTTTGCGGCCGAGCGCCGAGCGAACGATGAGTTCGGCGATGATCGCTATGTTCCGCAGCTCGAGAAGATCGGCCGTGACCAAGAAGTCCCAATAGTATTCGTTGATCTCCTCCTGCAGGTTCAATATCCTGCGGAGCGCCCTCGAAAGCCGCTTGTCGCTCCGGACGATCCCCACGTAGTCCCACATGCATCGCCGCACCTCGTCCCAGTTGTGGGAGATCACGACCATCTCGTCGGGGTTCGAAGCATGTCCCGACTCCCACGGCGGCAGCTCGGGCCGGGAAAGCGTGCGGCCCTCCTCAAGCAGCGCCTGCGAGCGGGCGGCCGCGCGGTCGGCGAGCACGAGCGCCTCGAGCAGGGAGTTCGAGGCGAGGCGGTTCGCCCCGTGCAATCCGGTGCATGCGACTTCGCCGCAGGCAAGCAGCATGCGGATGTCGGTCTCGGCTTCCATGTTGGTTCGCACGCCCCCGCAAGAGTAGTGCGCCGCCGGGACGACCGGAATCGGCTCTTTCGTGATGTCGATCCCGAACCGAAGGCATCTTTCGTATATGTTCGGGAACCGCTCGATAATCTGCCTCGCGGGCTTGTTCGTGATATCGAGGTACATGTTGTCGGCGCCGCTCTTTTTCATCTCGCTGTCGATCGCGCGGGCGACGACGTCGCGCGTGGCGAGCGAGCCGCGGGAATCGTATTTGCGCATGAACGGCTTCATGTCGCGTCCGACCAGTTCGCCCCCCTCGCCGCGAACGGCCTCGGAGATCAGGAAATTCTTCGATTCGGGATGGTACAGACAGGTGGGATGGAACTGTATGAACTCCATGTTGACGATCGACGCGCCCGCGCGGTAGGCCATGGCTACGCCGTCGCCGGTCGCGATGTCCGGATTCGAAGTGTAGAGATAGACCTTTCCGAGGCCGCCGGTGGAAATCATGGTCACATACGCGGCAAAGGGGCGCACCTCCCCGCTCCGCCTGTTTAATACATAAGCGCCGAAGCATGTGTCGGGCCGAATGCGGCTCTGCTCGAGCTTGCCCAGCGTCAGGAGATCGACGGCCACGTGGTTTTCGTAAACCGTTACGTTCGGACGCCGGGAAATCGTGTCCAAAAGCGCGCGTTCGATCTCGCGCCCGGTAAGGTCTCGGGCGTGCACGACGCGGTTCACCGAATGACCGCCTTCGCGCCCGAGGTCGAACTTCTCGCCGTCGTGCTTGTTCGAAAGCGTGAACTCCACCCCAAGGGCGACAAGCTCCTCGATGAGCCGGGGGCCGCTCTCGACGACGAATTCGACCACCTCGCGGCGACACAGGCCGTCACCCGCGGTGAGCGAGTCGGCCACATGCGCCTCGACACTGTCGTCGGAGCCCATGACGGCGGCTATGCCGCCCTGGGCGTAATTGGTATTTGACTCGGCGCTATCCTTCTTGGTCACGACCGCGACCGTGCCGAACTCGCTCGCTTTGAGCGCATATGTCAGGCCGGCGATGCCGCTGCCGAGCACAAGAAAATCGGTCTCAATCGTCATGAAAACGCCTCTCCACAAAGGGACATTGGATTATTCTGTCAGATTTAGGGTTTTTTTGCAACGTCAGCGGCCATCGGGGTCTCGCACGATCTCTTGGGGACACAACTGTAGGGGCGGTCCGCTGTCCCTAACAACTCTCCTGGAACATTGACCCTGCGGTTTCTTCCCCGAACGATCTGCCACAAGCGAGTCAGATGCTCGCAATAACAGTCCGCCCGCAAAGGCACGGCGCGCCGTGCCCCTACAATGGATTCGGACTGAAAGATATCCCAAGAATTATGGAATCCGTAGGGGCGAACCTCCTAGATTCGGGACTGGAAGGGGACTGTCCCTAGAATTACGGAGGCAGAGCCTCGTAGATTCGGGACT
>CBFDAY010000296.1:0-4062 GCA_965602895.1 uncultured bacterium | reverse complement strand
CGAGCCGGGCATCGAGGTCGTATCGGCGACCCAAGATCCTGAGGTGCAAAAAATAATCGAGGCAAGGGTAGGGGAGTGCGGCGCAAGATCATATTATCTCTCATCGGATTTCCATTATAAATCGCGCCGCGGCATTTTCCCCGGCCAATGGGTTGGATTCACCAGCCCATGGACGACGCTGGAAAATGTCGAGATAAATCTTTCGGGCAAGTTCCAGGCGCAGAACGCGGCAGTCGCGCTTATGGGCCTCGATATCATGCGTCGCAAAGGCCTTATCGAAGGGGATGAAGGCTCGCTTCGCAGGGGAATGGCCGAGGCGCGGTGGCCGGCCCGTCTCGAGAGGCTGGCCGAATCACCGCTCATCATTCTTGATAGCGCGCACAACCCCGCCGCGATGAGCGCATCAGTCGACGCCGTGCAGGAGCTTTTTCCCGGGCCGAAAATCATTTTGGTCGCGGGGATGCTCAAGGACAAGGACGTAGCAGGCTCGCTCAAAGCGCTGCGGAGACTGGGCGACACAATCGTTGCCACGCAGCCTGATTACGAGCGCGCTCTGCCCGCCGAGACTTTCGCCGACTCGGCGAGGGACTTTTTCGAGAACGTCCGGTGCGAGCGAACGATAGCGGCGGCCCTGGAGCGCGCCCTCGGTATGGCGGCGCCGGATGATATGATCCTCATAATCGGCTCCCTGTTCAATGTTGCCGAGGTGAGGGATTTCATGCGGGAGAAATTCACTTCTCCAGCGTGATTGGACCGGACGGAGCGCACGGCAAGTGGAAGAATCATATTACATAGGGATAGACATCGGGGCAACGCTGGTCAAGCTGGGCATCGTGACCGGCGATGGAAAGCTCGTCGCAAAAGAGCAAATCGAGACCGCTGAGATCACCGATCCCATGCGCCTTGTGGCTGTCGCGAGCGACAACATCGATAGCCTGCTCCTTCGCAGCGCCATGGAAAAGAAATCCGTCGCAGCCATAGGCATCGGCGCTCCGGGGTGGGTGGACTACAAGAGGGGGATCGTTCATGACCTGACGAATATCCCTTATTGGAAGGATTTTCCTCTCGCGGAGCGAATGAAAGCGGCCACAGGGCTGGAATCATTTGTGGACAACGATGTTAATGTCATGGCCGTCGGCGAGCTGTTTCACGGAGCCGGCCGCGGCCACAAGAACTTGATATGCCTCACTCTCGGCACTGGAGTGGGCGGGGCGATAATCATAGACGGCAAAATCCATCGCGGCGCGCATGGGCTGGCCGGCGAGGCAGGTCATATAACCCTGAACCTCGACGGCCCGGAATGCGCCTGCGGAGCCAAGGGTTGCCTCGAAAATTATGTGGGCAATCGTTTTATTGTTGCTCGCGCACTGGAACTCATTGAAGAAGACATGGGGAAATACGAGACAAGCATCCTTGGGAAGATGGCCGTCGACGGGCCTGAGTCAATGACCACCAAGCTCCTGGCGGAGGCGGCGGAAAAAGGGGACGAAATAGCCTTCCGAGTCTGGCGCGAGACGGGGCGCCGCATCGGGACCGCGCTTGCGAACCTTATCAACCTGCTGGATCCCGAATGTTTCATCATAGGCGGCGGCGTCGCCAAGGCGGGCGCCATCCTCTTCGATCCTATGCAAAGCGCGATGGAATCGCTGGCAATGAATCAGCTTGGACATTCGACCCCGATTCTGAAGGCCGAACTGGGCGAGGACGCAGGTTTGATCGGATCCGCCACATTCGCGATGCTCTGCTCGGAAGATGGAGCTATCCGCCCACCTTATAATTGAGCTTGTCGTAGTGGTATGTGACCTGATATTTTTCCTTCAGCCGATCTATGAACTCCTGATGGACTTTTAGACGCAGATCCTTCTTGACATTCTTGAAAGGGTTCTTATCAATGTATCTGACAAGCTTGGCGATGGCATACTGATCCGTTTGGTTTTGGCGGAAAAGGAATGGTTCGGAGATTTCCCCCAGCCTGAGGTTTTCCACATGCTTTCTCATTGAAGGGACTATTGTATTGATCGGAATCGTGGGAGTAACACCCGCAAATAGAGTGTCGGGTGGGTCAGCAAACGCATTATAAACATAAATAAGCGCGCCTCCCTTCTCGGCGGCTTTTTTATGCAACGTGTCTATAAACTCGGCGTTCGCAGGGGCTGCCACGACCATTTCGTAATTTACGAGAGGAGATTCGAGTATGAAATTCTGGATATTATTTTTATAGATTTCACGCAGCGCTGCGTCCGAAAATTCTTTTTCCGTCAGCTTTTCGACCATGATCCTTTCGCGTATCTTTCCGATCTCCTGCCGCGTGTATTCTTCTCCGCCGTTCTCGTGACTGTGGCCACCGTCGCGCATCTCTTGCAAAAGCCCTCGAGCGGCGTTTTGCTTTTCCCGTTCGCGAGTGATGATTTCCTCAATCTCCTCATCAGAAACTGTTTCACCACGGGACTCTGCCTCCAAGAGCATCAGTTTTTCAACAATCAGATTCTCCAGAACTCTGCGCCGCGCCTCGATGCGAGCAGCTTCATTTGCGGCATTGGTCCAGGCGCGTTCTTCAAATGGCAGTCCTCGAATTCGACGTGTCAAGTCTTCCACTCGGATAGGCTCACCGCCGATTTCCGCAACGACTTTTCGCCCCTCTTCCAGCATCAGGCCGCAAGCGGGAATAAGCGCAATCGCCAGAATCCACGCAAATCGTCTGATCATTTCTATTTATCTTCCCTTCCGAATATAATACTGCCGCTATTATAACATATGCGCCACGCAGGAGGGTGATAAATGCCTTCATCCAAGCTTGGATCGACGATATTCCCGGGCCACACAATCGGGCGGCGTTTACGCCGTGAACGGCATTGCATTTTCTCCCATGATATGTTACCATCACCCCTGCCGTCCTGCAGACACGATGCGCAAATCTGTCGCTCCACAAGACCCTGAAGACTTTCGAAGGACGCGCCCGGCTAATTGCGAAACGAGTGAAACCGGAGGAAAATGATGGCGGTTTTGGTTGTTGGTTCGGTCGCCTTGGACACCGTGACTACGCCGTTCGGCAAGAGAGAGGAGGCGCTTGGCGGTTCGGCGACATATTTCTCCTGCGCCGCAAGTTTCTTTGACAGCCCCCGTGTGGTCGCAGTTGTGGGAGATGATTTCCCTGAGCGGCATATACAGACCCTTCGCTCTCGAGGCGTCGATTTAAAGGGCCTCGAAGTGCAGCAGGGTAAGACGTTCAGGTGGGAAGGCAAATACGGCTACGACTTAAACCAGCGCGATACACTTTCGACATGCCTTAATGTATTCGAGCACTTCCATCCCAAATTGCCGGACGAATACAAGAGCACGGAGTTTGTTTTTCTCGGAAACATCCATCCCGGCCTTCAGCTTGAGGTACTCGACCAGGTCGATTCGCCGAGATTCGTCGCCTGCGACACAATGAATCTCTGGATCGAGACCGAGCGTGACACCCTCTGCGAGCTGATCAGGCGGGTTGACGCAATCATGCTGAACGATTCGGAGGCGCGAGAACTGGCGGATGAGCCCAATCTGGCCAAGGCCGCCCGCATAATCCAGGACATGGGCTGCCTCAAGGTCGTCATAAAAAAAGGCGAGCATGGTTGCCTTTTTTTCACGCCGCACAGCCATTTTTCCGCTCCGGCTTATCCGCTCGATTCGGTCAATGATCCCACGGGGGCGGGTGATGCTTTCGCTGGAGGTTTCATGGGATATCTGGGTAAGACCGGTAAGCTTGATGATCTAAGTGTAAGGCGCGCAATAATTTATGGGAGCGTCCTGGCCTCTTTCACGGTTGAGGAGTTTAGCGTCGACCGGATCCTCGGGCTGTCAGTCGATGAAATAGACGCCCGCTATAAGGAATTTCGCGAGATCACTCTTTTCGAGTGATAGGGCTCGCAATACGTTTTTCCCGATTCTATGCGGTCTTTCTGGATTTCTTCTTGCATTTTCGGCATATTACCGCTACAATTACAATGAAATTGAGAGAATTTTTCTTGGCGGGATTAACTCAGCTGGTAGAGTGTCAGCTTCCCAAGCTGAAAGTCGCGGGTT
>CBFDAY010000295.1:0-4068 GCA_965602895.1 uncultured bacterium | reverse complement strand
AAAGGCCGGCTGCGCAGGCGACCGCGCCGGCCGCTCCAATCGTTCCCAGAAACCTTCGACGCGAAAGCTCAGAAGTCATTTTATATTCCTTAGATACGTGAGATACGTGCCGAAATTCCTATCAAAATTCCAAGTTTTGGGATCGTAAACACCCGCTTAAGTATACCATCTTCGTCAGAATTTGTTAAGGTTGTGCGCGGTCTCTCCGAACGCGATAACACCGGCAAAGCGCGGCTCAGCCGGGGATCTTCGAGAGCACACTTTTCAGGTGAGTCAATACGCTCTGCGGGACCGTCGTCCGCTCGGTGCAAAGATATTCAAGCGTGTAGTCCGTGCCGCGGGTCAAGAAATCGATCCGGATGTCTTGCCGGCGCACGAGGCAGCAAAGCTCAAACAGGTCGCCGCGTTCGAACAGATAGAACTTTGTCTGGAATGTTTCGGCCGCAGCCCCTTCGCCGAAGCACAATTTGAGGGCTACCGTCTGCGTGGTCATGTCGCAATCGATCGAGACATCGATGACGCCCGTGTACGCGTTACCGGGATCATTCAGCCTCGCAACAATTACTAGGCTGTCGGACCGATCGAGCGTGTGACAGATGTCGCTGCTCGAAAAGAAATTCACGACCCATTGAGGCAGAACGTAATTTCCGCCTCCCTCCTCCAACATCTCGCGGTATTCATAATCCGGCGGTTCCATCTGTGGAGGCGGTGCGATTGCGACATCATCCTCTATCACTTCGTCGGCCGGCTCGTCGGCGTACTCACCCTCGACGGCGGAAGCCGGCTCTGCTTCCTCTTCGGCCCTGCGCCTGGTTTCGAGCGCTTCGGTGTGAGCCTCCATGGCGGCTATCGTGGGGGAGTCAAGCTCGACCCTTGATTCATTGAACATGTAGCAGAGAACGACAAATGTCGTAGTGACGAGAAGTGAGAGCAGAATCACCGAACCCATCCGGGCTTCAACCTCCGTTTCCGGACCTTCTTCCTCCGATACCGGGAGAAGCCGGGCCTATTTCTCGGATCCTTCAATCAGCATATTGAAGTTCAACTCGCCCAGGGCCGAATCGACGCCCTCGGCGATATCTTTGAACGTTTCGCGCAGCCGCCTCGAAACGTCGTCCTTCGCATTGTCGGGCGCCAGCAGTTTTTTCCCCGAGACAGCCTCGACGACCTCGCGCACCATGATGCTCGAGGGCCGCCTGGCCGGGACATAGTCCTTATCCTCGGTGTACACGATCAATTGTCTCTCGGACAGACGGTTCAATATCTCTCCGAGTATCTCCGGGGGGATGCCGATATTCCTGAGGGCGTCAACCGCACTTGACTCGCTTCCGTCCTGGGCATTGAAGTGCCTAACAATCTCCGCCATTGCGCGAACCGAGTAGAACTCCAGATAGTTGGACAGTTCCTCCTGTGTAAGATGGTTTCTTTCCCTCGGATACTGCACGGCATAAGCCACCTCGGCCCCGAACAAAACTATCAGCCAGGTGAGATATATCCAAAGAAGAAACACCGGAACCGCCCCGAGCGAGCCGTATACCTTGTCGAAGGCGGTCATGTTGGTGATATACCAGTTGAACGCGCCTTTGGCGAGTTCCCACAGCGTGCCTCCGACCACGGCGCCTACGAACGCGGCCGAGATGCGAACACGCGTGTATGGGATGAATTGATACGCAAACCAGAACGCGACCCAATTGAGAAAATATGTGAGAAACTTCAGCTCGAAGATGTCTATGTCCTTAACCTTGAGATTCGCGGCAAGCAGCAACGAAACGATCAATAGCACTGGCACCGCCGTCAGAACCGTCCAAAAGGAGGTGAATTTGCTCAGAAACGGCCTGCGCTGCTTGGCCTGCCAGATATCGTTGATCGTGTGCTCTATGGAATTGAAAAGGAATACGGCAGTCACAAAAAGCGCTATCAGGCCGAACACGCCCAGGAGCATCACGTTTTGAGTGTATTGGATAAGATATTCACGAATGACGTCGGTCCGGGTGGGGATCAGATTCCGGAAAAGGATATCCTCGACTTTCAGTTGGATCGTGCTGAAGGCGTCGAGCTTGGTAAGGATGAAAAAGAAGATCGCGGTGACCGGAACGAGCGCAAGCAGGCTTGCGTAGGCGAGAGCGCTCGCGCGCAGGAGGCACTTATCGTTTAAGAACTCCTCGAAGGCCCGGACAATGACCCTCACGGGATAGATGAACGCCCGCGCCCCTGGCGGGCTCTGCGAGAGATCGCCATCGCGGAGAAGACGCCACAACTCGGTAGCTTTTTCCCGCAATTCAAACGTTGGGAACACCCTCCCCCGTTAGTATCTGCAATCCGCTCAACCCCCCGCAAACCCAAGTATAGCAGAGCGTTGAAGGTTTGTCAATTTGCCCGGCCCACCTCTCGCAACGCCTGGTTGCGCCCGCTTTTTTTGCTCATCAAGCGTTCGCCGGAGGGCTTTTTCATAACGCTCGTTTCCCTTGTCCAGCTCGACCGCCTTCCTGAGCGCATCTACAGCCTCCGCATACCGGCGCTGGCCGCGATAGGCGCATCCGAGCTCGAAAAAGGCCTGCGCGTTTGTCGGCTCTCGCCCGGCCCACTTTTCCAGCCTGCGCACCAGAGCGTCGCCCCTGGCCAGGAAAAAACGCGCGTTTGCGTCGCCCGGATTAATCTGGAGCGCTTTCTCATATTCTTCGCGCCGCTCGAGCGTAATCATGTGAAAGAACTTGTATGCCGACGACCCTTCATATTGGAGTTCGAAAAACTGCGCCCTGTCCATGTGAAAGTTCGCCCGCTCGAAACGCATCAACTTCTCTCTCGCGGCTTCGGCTCCTTTGCCTTGATCCTCCGAAAACGTCATATACGGAATGATGCTCGACCTGAACTTGAGGAAATCCGCGTAATTCGCGGCCCAGGTGCGCACGGTGCCGACGTGGCGCCCCGCCGAGAACTCGAGCGTCGGTCGATCGTCGCTGTTGATCGGAGCGGACGAGGAGTATTTCTCGACCGCAGCGGGATCGAGCACCAGGCTGCCGAGGAGCGCGTACGGACCGCCCAGCCGCACCTCATCGAGGTCGGCCTTTATCGGGGGTATACTCATGAGTTCTTTCACCCGGTCGAAATCGACACGAAACGGCTCCACCGTACCGAGCATCAGCACGTGTTTGTTGCGACAGTTACTGGCCAGCCAGAGCGTCGTATGCGGGAAGACCGACTGGAAAGTCCTCACGATGTTCTGAAAGTCCACCGCCCATATTTCCAGTGGAATCCACGACGACATCACGCCTCCCTCGTTGAGGATATTGCGACACGCGATGAAATGATCGCGCGTGTAAAGGCTCGCGCTGCCCGACTTGCCGGGGAAGGTCGAGTCGTTCATGACGACGTCGTACTTTTCATCGGTCAGGATCGCGTAGTTTTTCCCGTCCATGATGATGGGATGAAACTTCGGATCCCTGACGATTCCCTGGTTCAGGTCGCCGAAGAACTTATCCGATGCCTTGAGCACGTCCGCATCGATTTCCACGAGGTCGATATGCTCGACCGGATACATGCTGAGCACATGGCACGACTCGCCGCTGCCGAAACCGATTTGAAGCACCTTTTTCGCATGACCATGAACGAGCATGGGGACGTGCGCCTGGAGCTTCTGCGTCGTCCTCAGGCCGAACTGCGTGCCCGCGACATTGGTCCCGTTCACGGAGATGAACCGCTCGTCGGGCGGAAATGAGTATATCGTGATCGTGCCGGACTTCCCTTCGTGATAATGATCGAGGCGGCTGCCCGGCTCGGGCATCGTATAGACGCTCAAGAGCAGATTGGGGAAAGCCCACACATATCCGGCGCACGCGAGTGAGGCGAGAGCCGCCGGATAGAAAAACCACTTTGCCGCCCTGCCCGGGCCGGCGAAAAGAAGCGCGCCGCCGAGAACCACGCCGACAGCGGAGAATATGACGATGCTTTCAATGACTCCCAGAAGCGGGATCATGAAAAAACCCGCCGCGAGAGAGCCGCAAACCGCTCCAAAGGTGTTTACCGCGTACACCGAGCCGATCGAGCCCCCCAGTTCCTTGATGTTTCTCG
>CBFDAY010000294.1:0-4076 GCA_965602895.1 uncultured bacterium | reverse complement strand
AGCCGGTCGCCTTGAGCAGGTATTTGCCGCCGGCCTCGATCTCGATCGTCGTCTGATCGAAAATCGCGGGCGCCATCTGGCTGGCAAGAAAACGGTTCCATATGAGCGTGTAAAGAGACAGGTATTCCTTCGAGACGTGCGGGGCCAGTCGCTCGGGCGTCCACTGCATGGACGTCGGCCTTATCGCCTCGTGAGCGTCCTGGGCGTCGCGCTTGTTCTTGAATATGTTCACGTGGTTCGGAGGATAATATTCTTTTCCGTAAGTCCTCAGGATGTACTCGAGGGCGGCCTCCTGCGCTTCCTTTGAGATTCGGACCGAATCGGTGCGCATGTAAGTGATAAGGGCGACACTGCCCTCGCCCGGTATCTCGACGCCCTCGTATAAGTCCTGTGCCAGGCGCATCGTGCGGTTGGGGCGCATTCTCAGCTTCTTGGAAGCCTCCTGCTGGAGCGTGCTTGTGATGAAGGGGGCATAGGGCCGGCGGCGGACCTCCTTGGTCTCGACCTTTCCCACGACGTATTTCGCTTTCCCCAGTTCGCCGGAGATCCGTTTGGCAGCCTCCTCGTTCGGTATCTCGGCTTTCTTGCCGTCGATTTTTGCGAGCAGGGCCTCGAAGGGGGCGTAGCCCTGTTTTTCCAGCAGAGCCCTTATGCTCCAGTATTCCCTGGCGACAAAAGCCGTGATTTCCTCTTCGCGCTCGCAGATGATCCTCACGGCCACCGACTGTACGCGCCCTGCGCTCAGGCCCCTTCTCACCTTTTTCCAGAGCAGCGGACTCAGCTTGTATCCCACCAGGCGGTCGAGTATGCGACGCGCCTGCTGGGCATTCACCAGGGCCATGTCCAGGTCGCGCGGATTTAGGATGGCCTCCTGAATGGCGCTTTTTGTAATCTCATTGAAGACTATCCGGCGCATCTTGCGATTGCCGTCGCCGATGGCCTCTTTTATGTGCCATCCGATGGCCTCGCCCTCGCGGTCGAAGTCGGGAGCAAGATACACGATCTCGGCGTTTTCGGCGTGTTTTTTCAGTGCGCTGATGATCTTCTTCTTGCCGTGCGCGGGAACATAATGGGGTTTGAAACCACCGTCGACTTCTACCCCGAGTTCCTTTTTCGGCAGATCGCGCACGTGCCCCATCGAGGCCTCGACCTGATAATCTTTGCCCAGATACTTATTTATCGTCTTCGCCTTGGCGGGCGATTCGACTATGACGAGTTTCTTTGCCACGAGTTACTTTCTCCCTTGCTCGAAGTAGTTAAGCCATTCTTCAAGATCGATGTCGGCCGGGCCATAATCCCTGTTTCTGTTCCCGCGGCGTTGCGCGGGCGGCGATTCGAGCCGTTTCGCAAAATCCTCGGCCGAAACCAGGCGCGCCCTCCGGCTGCGGGCGCACCGGCGAATCTCGTTATCCGAGGATACTATCGTCAGCCCTTTCGGATTCGGGTCCCGCTTGATCATGCCTATTATGATCGCGTCGGCGGAACCCTCGGGCGGAGCGAATATTACGCTCAATCTCGGCGCTTTGAGGCGCGGCGCGAGATCCCCTTCGGCCGCTTTATCGAATACTATTATTGCCTTTTGTCGACGATGGAGCAAGTGGCGTGCCAAAACAGCGACGAGCTTGGCCTCGTCCTCGGGATCAGACAGCGAGATCGATGACATCTTCCCTATAAGATTATGCCCATCAATGATTATCGGCATCCACCATTCACTTCCCGACAAATCTTCCCGATACTGTACGATCGGCATCCAAATCGACGCGGTGATTATAACCGCACCTATACACCTTGTCAAATATGTCCGTTTTGCGCCACTATCGAACCGGACATGCCGGAGATGCGGCAATCGCCGCGGCGAGAGCACGGCTGAAGGCGCCCAGTTCGCGATACGATCGATGCGGCGGCCATCCTTTACCGGCGTCGGGAACACTCCTCCGGCGGTTCGAAAATCGGGACGGTCATGCGTTCGAGGCTGAAAATTCGGATATTATGGGCCCACCATCAAGGCATGTGGGCGCGCGGATTCGGGGAAACAGAAAACCCGCTCATTCGCCTTCTTCGACTTGCGGACCTTTTGCCTTCGATGAAGAATTCCGAAAAAAGTCCTTGATCTTGCCGAAGTATTGCTTAAGCGCAAACAGCCCGCCGACCCATGTCAATACGCCGCCGCCGCGCCATTGAGTCTGGGGTCGGGCGAGCCCACGTAGGCCTGCTCCTTTTCGCTCCATGCGATCGCGTTGATCTTCCCCAGCGGGTCCCATACCACCGTCGGCCGCCCCTTGAACATCAGCAACCCCAATCTTGTCGATACTGCCATACCTTTCTCCACAAGAATTACGTCGGGCTTGAACTGATGATGAAAGCGCGGTCTTGCCTGGGCTGTGGCAAGCTCGTCTCCGAAGTCGAGAACATTCACAATTACCTGGAGCACCCCGGTGATTATCGTCGGCCCGCCTGCGCCGCCGAGAACAAGGACCGGCTTGCCGTCTTTCACGACAATCGTAGGCGACATGCTCGACAGCGGGCGTTTGCCCGGAGCTATCGAATTGGCCTCGCTGCCAACCAGGCCGAAGGCGTTCGGCATTCCGGGCTGGGCGCTGAAGTCGTCCATCTCATTGTTCAGGATCACGCCCGTTCCCGGCAGCGTGATCTTGGCCCCATAAGTCAGATTCACCGTCTGATTGACGGCCACGGCGTTCCCCCATCGATCTATGACACACAGGTTGGTTGTATGCCCCGATATCGAGTCTGTCTCAAGCTTTTCCAAAGCGGCCGGTTTCTCGCAGTGCTCGGCGGTCTCCGCGCACGCCTTCGCGTAATCCTTGCTCGTCAAGCAGTCTTTCGGTACGGAGTAAAAGTCGATATCGCCGAGATAGACCGCGCGGTCTTCGAAAGCCTTCCGCATATATCTCGAGGTCCGGAAGATGGTACCCAAATTCCAGCCTGTTTCACCTTCAAGAACCTCCGACTGCTCCAGCATATTGAGAATCTGCACTATGTGAACGCCGCCGGAGCTTGGCGGCCCCATGCCGATTATCTCGAAGTCGCGATATGTTCCTATGATCGGCTCGCGTACCTTGGCCGTATATGCCGCCATATCCACGAGCGTGATAAGGCCATCGTTTTGCTCCATGTAGCCGGCAAGGCGCTCGGCGAATTCGCCCCGGTAGAAATAATTCGGCCCGCCGGTTGCTATTTTCCTGTAAGTCTCGGCAAGGTCCGACTGTTTGAGGATGTCGCCCTCCACGAGGGGGGCGCCGTCGGACCGCAGGTAAATCCGGGCGGAGGCCGGGTCCTCCTTCAATTTCTCAATGGCCTCGTCATACCGCGAGATATAGTACTCATCCAATTCAAATCCGTCCTCGGCCACTTCGATCGAGGGCTCAATCAGTTGTGAAAGCTCTTTCGTGCCGGCCAGCTCCAGAGCCTTGTCGTATGCCGCGAGGATTCCCGGCACGCCCACCGCCTGCGGCCCCAATTTGCTGATGTCCGACTCATACTCGCCGTCGCGGATGTACATGTCGCGGGTGGCCGCCGCGGGAGCCGTTTCCCTCCCGTCTATAGTGTAGACAGTCCCATCCGCCATGCGAATGACTATGAATCCGCCACCGCCGATTCCGGAATTGAACTGATCGACCACGCCGAGAGCGAGGCCGGTCGCCACGGCGGCGTCTACCGCGTTGCCGCCCGACTTGAGAACGTCGAGACCGATCTCGGCCGCAATCGGATGAGAAGCGACCACTACGCCTTGAACGCCGGCGACTGGTGTAGTCCCGCCGTGCGGCACGGAGGCGCACGATATGGCTATCAATAACAGGAACGGCAGTATTGTCAGTCGAATTCTCTGAGTTATCCGCATAAGACCTCCCAGAAGCTACGTTGTGGGAACGATACCAAATGGTCGCCGCAAATGTCAACACGTCGGCCATGGCCTGCTATCCGGCCGGATTCGAGCGGCGCGGCCCAGGAATGCAGCGGGCGTGGGAAGACAAATACAAGGGGAACCGGCTCCACATTGGACAAAACCGGCGTTGCCAAGGTATACTTTTCATGGCAAGATTATTGAGTGAATTGGA
>CBFDAY010000293.1:0-4077 GCA_965602895.1 uncultured bacterium | reverse complement strand
CCGAGCCGGGGCGTGTTTCCATGCCTGAATACTCGCGCCATATCAAGGCTCTCGGGCAACTGGGCCATCGCATTTTCGCCGAGCGCGAGTCGCTGGCAGAGCGCGGTATCGAATGCATGAACCACGAGGCGCAAATCATCACCAGGGCCGAGGTCGCCGCGCTTCTTCTCGGCAGCGACGGTATTATCCGGTATTGAGAGAAGGACATTGAAAGTACTTCATATCATCCGAAGCAACGACGACACGCTCGCGGGGCATGTAATGGATGATATCCGGCGCCGCGACGGCGCCGAGCAGACGCTGTTGCTGATTCATGACGGAGTATATATGCGGCCCCGGGGCCTGCGCGCCTTTGCGTGCTCCGACGACGTCGGCGCACGGGGAATCGAAACGGAAACGCCACTGATCGGGTATGCGGAAATCGTGGACATGATTTTCGAGCACGACAGAGTCATAACCTGGTGAAGCGGTCGAATCCCCATGCGAGCCGTCCGGCCCCTGCACCCGCCATCGCAGATTTCCATTTTTGATTTCTTCAGGGATCCCCTTCGGCGCGGCTCCGACCGGCGTCTCGTCCTTAAGGATATTGTCTTTGGATATTAATCGTGCTAACATACACGTGTCAGCGAAATGCCCGCCGGACGGACGGCCCGACGCGCTCTGCCGGGCCGGTAACGATGGGGGAGGGAGCTTGTAAGTGAGCGAAGCAAAGGATTTTTCCAACGCAGACAAGGAAATTGACCTCAAAGGAGAGGTTTGTCCCTACACTTTTGTCAAATCCAAGCTGGCGATCGAGGAGATGGCGCCCGGCCAGGTGCTGAGGGTGATCGTGGATCATGAGCCCGCGACCAAGAACGTGCCGAGAAGCATGGAAAACGAGGGAAACGAGATCCTCGAGGTCGGCCGGCTGAGCGACTCGGCGTGGCATATAGTTATCCGAAAGGGCGAGTGAATCCTGCCGTCCGAGGCGGATCGATCATGGCCGAGTTCAGCGAAGAAGAAATAAGGCGCTACAGCCGCCACATAATCCTCAAGGAGGTCGGAGGCAAGGGCCAGAAAAAGCTGCGCGAGGCCCGCGTGCTCATCGTCGGGGTCGGCGGGCTCGGGTCGCCGGCCGCGTATTATCTTGCCGCCGCCGGGGTCGGAACGCTCGGGATAGTCGACAACGACGTCGTCGATGAGAGCAATCTCCAGCGGCAGATACTCCACAGGACTGCAGATGTCGGCAGGCAAAAGACCGAGTCGGCGGCCGAACAGATAAAGGCGCTCAATCCGGGCGTCAACGTCGAGGCGCACCAGGTCAGGCTTGTCGGGAACAACGTTGAGCGCATCATACGCGATTATGATGTTATAGTAAATGGAGTAGATAATTTCCCCTCCCGGTATCTGCTTCACGACGCGTGCTATTTCGGCAAAAAACCGCTGGTTGAGGCAGGTGTGCTTCAGTTTTTGGGACAGGCTATGACGATCGTGCCCGGGGAGGGACCATGCTATCGATGTGTCTTCCCCGAGCCTCCGCCGCCGGGGACCGTGCCGAGTTGTCAGGAGGCCGGTATTCTTGGCGCAGTCGCCGGGGTGATGGGCATCATCCAGGCGACCGAGGCCGTCAAGCTGATCCTGGGCATCGGCAAGCCGCTCATTGGCCGCATCATCATCTACGAGGCGCTCTCGGGCTCATTCAGGGAGGTCAAATTCAGGCCCAACCCGCAGTGTCCCCTGTGCGGGGAAAAGCCGTCGATAACGGAGCTTGTTGAATACTCGCTCGAATGCGATATTGGACGATCTTCTCAACAAATGTAATCAGGCTGAGATATGGATACCGAAAAAAAGAAACCCAAAGCGGTGGCGCTTTTGTCCGGCGGATTGGACAGCACTCTCGCCATAAGCATCCTGCTTGACCTCGGAATCGAGGTCGAGGCCTTGAATTTTACCACAATTTTCTGCAACTGTTCGAGCGGCCGTCGCAAGGAGGGATGCGGCAGCGAGGCCCAGAAGGTGAGCAAGCTGCTTGGCGTCAAGCTGCGCGTCTTCAACGTGATGCCCGAATATCTTGAGATCGTGAAGAATCCAAAGTACGGGCGCGGCTCGAGCATGAATCCATGCAAGGACTGCCGAATATTCATGTTCAAAAAAGCGAAGGAATACATGCGGGAGTCGGGCGCCGATTTTATTGTGACGGGCGAGGTGCTTGGGCAAAGGCCGATGTCGCAGCACATGAAGGCAATCAGGCTGATCGAGCGCGAGAGCGGGTTAGAGGGGCTGGTCGTCAGGCCGCTGTGCGCCAAGCTGCTTCCTCCGAGCATTCCGGAGGAGGAGGGCCTGATAGACCGCGAGCGTCTGCTCGCCATCGAGGGGCGGAGCCGCAAGCCCCAGATCAAGCTGGCTGCGGAAAAAGGGATTACTGACTATGCCTGTCCAGCCGGCGGATGTTTGCTGGCCGACAAATCATTCGGCAGACGCCTGAAAGACTTGCTGGGGCGGGACCCGGACGCCGACGTTGTCCAAGTTCGGCTCTTGAAATACGGCCGACACTTTCGCCTTCCCGATGGAACGAAGATCATCGTCGGAAGAGACAAGTCGGAAAACGATACGCTTGAGAAGCTGGGCGGGGGCTACTGCAAATATCAGGTTGACAATGAATTGGGGCCTGTCACGCTGGCGTCCCCGGGATTGCCCGAGGCTACAACAAAGCTGGTCGCCGCCGTGACCGCCCGCTATAGCCAAGGCAGGGAAAAGCTCACACTTGTCATCAGGCGTATGGAAGACGGCAGGGAAGAACTGCTCGAGGTTGCTCCCGCGAAGGACAACGAACTGAATCTCTGGCGAATCGATTGATCGACGGTCGCGCGGCAAGGTTTTCCAAGCCGGGCTTCTTATCGTCGGGCCAATCGTATCCCGGGGCGCGCCGAGGGCCGCCGCATCGGATTCGCCCTTCAGCGCTTTTCTTCCAGCGTCATATCCTCGGAGGAGTAGCGACGCTTATCATTCGTGCGGTTTCTTTTCCCGGGTTACGCCATCTATTTGGAGTTCCGGCTGCGAGATATATGCTGTCGCCGGCTCCGAGTTTGTGGGTCTCATCTCCCGCGGTGATCTCAACCTTCCCGCCGAGCACGAATATGAACTGTTCGCCGTAATGAATTTCCGGCTCTTTTGCCGAGACAAACCCCGCAGGAGCGCTAATCCTGATGGGTTCCATCTTTTTCATTGCGATATCCGTAGCCAGGATTTCCAGAGTCGAATCGCCCTCGGTAAAGAATTTTTTCTCTTCGCCCTTGCGGACTACCGATGCCTGGCCTCGTTCGATCGAGGTGAACAGGTCGTGCAGCTTGAGCCCGAGCGAGGTGACCATTTTCATCAGGGAAGTCAGCGAGGGAGAGACCGATCCGGTCTCCACCCGCGAGATAAGGGCTTTCGAATACCCGCACTTATTCGAAAGTTCTTCCAGCGTCATTCCCTGCGAGACCCTGATTCGTTTTAGCTCTTTGCCGATTTTCATTTTTTCTTCAACGCTCCTTTTTCCATTCATTTTTCTTGACTTTCTCCGATGCCTATCCGATGCCTAATAATATGGCGGATATGTTATCGCTACAGAAACGCTCTTAGTCTTGCCGATATTCTTGAAACTACTCGGGGCGGTCGACCTGAAGTGTATGCTGTCGCCAGACTTAAGGATATGCTTGTCTTCTCCGGCGACGACTTCGACCGTTCCCTTGAGCACCAGCAAAAACTTCTCCCCTTTGTGCGAAACAAATCCCGCCGGCGCCTCGGCTCCGCTATCAAGCGAAACCATGAGCGGCTGCATCAGCTTTTTTGAACTCCCGGTCGTGAGAAATTCCATTTCATATCTTCCATTCGGAACCCAGAATTTCTCGCGCTCGCCCTTTCTGAAAATCAGCGGATTTTCGACCTCGACCTCAGCGAAGATATCGTAGAGCTTTAAATTCAGGGTCTGCGATATTTTCGTGAGCGAAGAAATCGACGGTGAAACACTGTTGTTTTCAATCCTCGAAATAAGAGCCTTGGAATATCCGCATTTTGAGGACAAATCCTCAAGCGTCATCCCCTTTTCCTGCCGGG
>CBFDAY010000292.1:0-4078 GCA_965602895.1 uncultured bacterium | reverse complement strand
TGCTGGCGCAGGTCATCTTCCGGGGATACAGGATAGGCGAGATCTCGTGCCCGACTAAGTACTTCCCCGAGGCCTCTGAGATAAATTTCTGGCGCAGCACCAAGTACGGGATAGGCTGTCTGCTGACTTCGCTGAAATTCCGGCTGCAGAAAATGAGGCTGGCAAAATTCCGGATATTCAATGATGCGGGGCGGAAGCTTTTTGAAGAATCGTACTATCGTTCGGACGCCAAGAAAAGTTCACAAGAAGTGTAGGCCGGATAGATCTTTACGGCCCTATCGGGGTGAAGAAAACCGCCCCGCCTTGCCGTCCGTGAATGAGGAATCTCGGCAAGACACCGCCCCACAATACGGCGTCTTTGCGGGATGCTCGGCCGGCTAATCCAGATATCCCAGGGCACGGAGCCTTTCCCTCTCCTTCTCGGTCAGCCTTATGCTCCTCGGCCGGCCTCTCTCCGTGGCCATCCACTCCTTCAGTTTGCCGCGAAGAGACTCGGCGACTTCGGGATGTGACTCCACGATGTTCTGCTTTTCGGCGGGGTCCAGGACGAGGTCGTAAAGTTCCTCGTGTTTCGTATGCCTGTCATAGTACAGCTTGTACCTGCCCGTTCGCACGGCGCGCTTTATGTCGTGCTTCTCGTTTCTCCAGTCGGCCTCCATGAAGGCCAACTCGGTCCATTCGGGATTCTCATCCAGAACGAGAGGAAACAAGCTTCGGCCCTCCAGCCCACGCGGAATCCGTGCCCCGCAGAGCTCCAGTATCGTAGGCATGATGTCTATGACCTGTACCTGTTCCTTTACCGACCTTCCCGCCGGAATGCCGCGGCCCGCGATTATGAGCGGCACTTTTACAAGTTCGTCGTACAGCGTTTGCCCGTGGAGCACGCCTCCGTGATCGAGGAATTCCTCGCCGTGGTCGGATGTTACGATGACTACGGCGCTGGAAAGCATATTCCTTTGTTCGAGCGTTTTGAAAAACATCCCCAGCGCGCTGTCGAGCTGGCGGATTTCCGCGTCATACAGCGCGGTCAGGTGTTTGAGATCTTCCTCTGAAAGCGCCAATTCCCCCTCGCGAACCCTGTAAAGTGTCTCGCCCCTTCCGTCGACATCGCCCTCATACGAGGATTCGAACATTCTCAGATATTGGGCCTGGGGTGAATAATCCGTGTGCACGTCGAACAGATGGATGAAGAGGAAAAACCGTTCGTGCTCGACCTGCGGCAGCCATTTCAGCGCTCTCTCCAAAGCCACAACCCCGCGCACCTCCTCGCACACGTATGCGTCGAACCCCCGGCCGAACCCATGCCTGGGTGAGAGGTGAGGCATTGTCGCGAAGCCTGCCGTAGCATAGCCCGAGTCCCTGAGCAAAACAGGCAGCGTCGCCACCTCCTCGTCGAGGGCGAGGAGTTCGGAGGTCACCCCATGAGTGTGCGGATAGAGCGAGGTGAAAAGCGAAGCGTGGGATGGAAGCGTCCATGGAGAAGAGCTGATGGCATTGGAAAAGGACGTGCCCCTGCGCATAAGCCCGTCGAGCGTCGGCGTCGTTTCCCGCGCATAGCCGTAGCCATGGATATGGTCGGCCCGCAGGGTGTCGATGGAGATAAGGATAATGTTGGGCCGGTCTCCATCTCGAGAAGGCCCGCGTCCGCACGAGATTCCCGCAAAGATCACCGACAGACACAAGGAGATAATCGCGACGCGCCCGGCCGCTGCGTTCAATGCCATCCCCACGGCTTGGCCGAACCGCCGCGCTTCGATTCCCGGAAATGCGGGAGAATCGTCCCCGCATTCTTCGAACAGGGATCGCGTTGCCCGGAAAGACGCCTGCCCGGAAAGAAAACGCTCCAGGCTCCTGCGGCTCACTTCAGATACCCCAGGCTCTTCAGCTTTTCCCGAGTCTCGTTGTCCATTACTATGTAGTTGTCCTTGGGGACACCCTTGGCGGAATATGTTTGCATCATCGAGTGCATTTCGTTCATTAATCTGTTGAAGGTAGTCTTATTCTCTTCTCTGACGTCAAAGAGTTCATACGGCTCTTTGGAGACGTTGTAGAGTTCCGCCGTCCATGCGGGCCTGCCGTCTTTTTCCATCGACACATAGACAAGCTTCCACTCGCGCGTGCGAAGACCCGTCAACTCGACCGGTATGTCCTTGAGGTCCTCGCTTTCGTAATAGGGGAGCATCGTCTCCAGCAGTATCGGCCTTTCTTCGAGTTTTCCCTCCAGCGCCGGCAGCAGGCTCACGCCTTGCGAGTCGGCGCTGTCGGGGATACCCAGAAAATCGAGTATCGTCGGCATGATGTCGATGCTCCTGACCATCGCTTCGATTCTGCTGCCCTTAGGAATGCGATCGTTGTGATAAAGGATGAGCGGGATGAGAACGGTGGTGTCGAACAGAAATCTGCCGTGCGTAAGTTCTCCGTGCGCGCCCAGCGACTCGCCGTGGTCCCCCGTGAGGACTATCAGCGTATTTTCCTTTAGGCCCAGCTCGTCGAGTTTTGCAAGCAGTTTGCCCACATGCTCGTCGGTGTACGCGACCTCGGCGTTGTAGGGGCTCTCGAATCCTTCGTCGTACGGGTCCGGCGGCTCGTAGGGCCAGTGCGGATCGAAGTAGTGCACCATCAGGAAGAACCGGTCATCCTTGGTCTCTTCAAGCCAATCGAAAACGCTTTTGTTGACCTCGGCCGCAGTCCTTTCGAAGTCGCCTACGCCGTGGCCGATCCACGTCCGCTTCCGCTTCTTGACCGAGCCCGCGAAGTCGTCGTCATATATGTCAAACCCCTGGTCCAGCTTGAAACGGGAGTCAAGCGGGAAACCGCCTATGAAGGCGGCCGTTCTGTAGCTGTTTTGCCTCAGGATTTCGGCCAGCGTCACATTCGAATCCCTGAGGAAGAACTTTCCGTTGTACCTTACATTGTTCGAGACGGGATAGGTCGACGTCATAATGGCCGAGACGGACGGCAGCGTAATCGGCGAGCACGTGACTGCCCGCTCGAACACCGTCCCCTCGGAGGCGAGGGCGTCTATGTTCGGGCTGGTGGAGAGGGGGTAGCCGTAGCAGCCGAGCCGGTCGGGCCTTATCGTGTCGATGATGATAAGGACCACGTTGTCCTTGCCTCGACGCCCAAGGTGCGAACAGGAGGCGGGCAAAGCGGCGCCGCAGACCAGGCCGGCCAAGACGAATAACATGCACAGCCATGAGGATTTCTTCCTACGCGCCTTCAAGCTTTCCCTCCAGCGGGTCGAGAAAAGGTTTGGTTTTCATATTGCGCATAAAGAGGGTGCGCCACTCCGATCACTTCAGGTAGCCGAGGCTCTTCAGTTTCTCGCGCGTCTCCCTGTCCATCTGCAGCCTGTTGTCTTTGGGAAGGGCGTCGGCCGAATAGGAGCGAATCATTGATTGCATCTCACTTTTAAGGCGGTCGAGCGTTTCCCGGTTACTCGCCGCAACGTTCTCCAGCTCCAGCGGCTCTTCGGCGACGTTGTAAAGCTCGCCCACCCAGCCGGGCTTGCCGTCTTTTTCCAATGTAACGTACACGAACTTCCATTCGCTCGTGCGCAGGCCTGAAATCATTATCGGCTGGTGGCCGAGGTTTCCGCCTTCATAGTAATGCAGCGTCGCCTCGAGCAATACGGGGGTCTCCTCCAGCTTCCCCTCGAGCGCGGGCAGCAGGCTGGCTCCCTGCGTGTGCGGGCTTTGCGGAATATCCAGGAAATCGAGGATCGTAGGCATGATATCGATGCTTCTTACCATTGTCTCAACCCGGCGTCCGGCGGGAATGCGCCCCGGATGATGGATAACGAGGGGAATCATGACAGTTGTATCGTATATGAATTCGCCGTGAGTGACTTCCTCGTGCTGTCCCAGCGCCTCGCCGTGGTCGCCCGTGAGCACGATCAAAGAGTCCTGCGCCAGCCCAAGCTCCTCGAGCTTCTTTAACAGCCCGCCCACATGCTCGTCGCAGTAAGCGATTTCGCCGTCATACGGAATTTCGAATCTTCCGTCATAAGGGTTGGGCGGGGTGTAGGGCAGGTGCGGATCGAAGTAGTGCACCATGAGAAAAAATCGGTCGTCCTTCG
>CBFDAY010000291.1:0-4096 GCA_965602895.1 uncultured bacterium | reverse complement strand
GAGCGATCGAGCAGATCCGCCGCCTCGCGAGAACGACAACTATCGCGCCGCATCTTCGATGAGAAACGGGAGATTCGGCGAAGCGACTTAATTCTAGTGGCAAAGCAACCGACAAATCAAGAATAAATTGGAATATCAAGGTCGATGCAAGGAAGATGATCGGTCCGCTATCTCTCAGGCCACAGGCCCTTCTTTTCAAAATCCTGCTTTCAAAAACCCATATTTTGCAAACCACTTCGAATGATATATACTCTCGAAAGGCACAAACAGAATTAAGGAAATGGACTACGGTTCAAAAGCGCGCATTAGAACTGATCCAAACAAGGCGGGAGAAATGGAAGCGAGAACTTATCCTGAATACAGCACTCATTATCCGCTGCTGCTCACGACTTTCATGAAAAGGCCCGTTCGCCTTTATCCGGACCAGATCGGAGTCGTCTATAGAAACCCCGACACCGGCGGATACTTCAGGTTCACCTGGAGCGAATGGTACGAGCGCACATGTCGCCTCGCCAACGCTCTTAAAGGCCCTCTGGGCGCGACGCCCGGAGGGCCGGACAAATCGGGCGACAGGATTGCCACGATCGCGCTTACCCACCACAGGCACCTCGAGCTTTACTACGCCGCCCCATGCATGGGAGCGGTTCTTCACCCGATAAATATGAGGCTCTCGCTGGAGCACATATCGTATACGATAAAGCACTCCGAGGACAGGGTCCTGTTCTTCGATGACTCGTTCCTGCCGATGCTCGAAAGGATATACGACGGAATCAAGGGGACAGTCGAAAAGTTCGTGTACATGTCGGACGAGCCGGGACTGCCCGACACAAAAATCGAGCCTCTCTATGAGTACGACGAAATGCTCGGGGGGCAGCCCCCGGAGTTCGACTGGCCGATCCTGCACGAGGATTCGCACGCGACGCTTTGCTATTCCACCGCCACCACGGGGTTGCCCAAGGGCGTCATGTTCACCCACAGGCAGCTATACCTGTTTGTCCTGCACGTGATGCTCGGGCGCAGCTGGAACTCCGACCCTTCGAACGCGCGGCTGGGCGAGTCGGCCGTCATTCTGCTTAACACCCCGCTTTACCACATCCATGGGTGGGGCGCGCCTTTCATGGGCGCTTTTGCCGGGAACAAGATGGTGCTGCCCGGCAGGTTCACCGTCGACGGGTTCTGCGAACTTGTGCAGACCGAAAAAGTGACCACTACCGGCCTGGTGCCGACAATCCTCGCGATGCTTGTCGAGTACGAAGACCTCGGAAAATACGACCTCGGCAGCCTGAAGAATGTCAGCATCGGCGGCGCCGCCCTCGCCCCGGGACTGAAGGCCAAGGCCGAGAAGATGATCCCCGGCTTTACCGCCGTCTCGGGCTACGGCATGACCGAGACCGCCCCGACCACGATCGTCAGCTACGTGAAGAAACATCAAAGAAACCAATCGAAGGATAAGCTCGACGAGATCAGGGTCAAGACGGGACTGCCTATCCCGGGCCTGGATATAGAGGTTATCGACGAAGCCGGCGATCCCGTGCCCCGCGACAACGCCACCATAGGCGAAATCGTGATGCGAGGCCCCTGGGTGATGAAGGAGTACTATAAGAATCCCGAGAAGACGGCCGATGTGTGGCGCGACGGCTGGTTCCACACCGGTGACGTGGCCAAGATCGACGAGGAGGGCTACATTACAATCGTGGACAGAGTTTCCGACATGATAAGGAGCGGCTCGGAAATGGTGCCGACCGTCCTGCTCGAAAACCTGACCGCGACCGCCGACTTTATCCTCGAGGCGACCTTTGTCGGCGTCCCCGACGCCAAGTGGGGCGAAAGACCGATGGCGATAGTCAGGCTCGTTCCCGGCGCGGCCGAGAGCGAGGATGACGTGATCGAATTTCTCAAAAGAGAAGGCGTGGACAAGGGCAAGATAACCATGTGGATGCTGCCCGACTTCGTGCTGATCGCCAACGAGATACCGCGAACGAGCGTGGGAAAATTCAACAAGAAAGCCATCAAGAATAATCTGGACGATTTCGTTTCCAAAGCCAAAAAAATGGGTTAGGCCTGATCGACCGGGCATCAGCCGACTTCTGCATCGAATGCGGCGAGTGTGTAGAAAAATGCCCCCCAGAACACCCCTATCCCCGACCGGCTGAAGGACGTCGCGGAGCACTTTTCCAAAAAGCAGTCGGACCTCAAGCAATCAAAATGAGAGACCGTCAGGCTTGACGGTTCATCAAATAAGATGCTATGATAATCACCGTCGGCGCCCCGACGACTTTGGACTTCCGAACCGATTCACTCGCATTCCCCTCTCCCCGGATCAGACCGAAGCGCTCGGCGGGAATTTCGAAGTGAATCGGCAAACTTCATAATCAGAAGGAGCAGCAAGCTTGGCGACACACGACCTTGATCGCCTGTTCTATCCGCGAGGAATCGCGGTGATCGGCGCGTCCGACGACTACGCAAGAGGCTCCAGCATGTTTCTGCGGAGCCTGATCGAACTCGGCTACGAGGGCGGGCTCTATCCGGTCAACACATCCGCCGACGGCACGGCCATGGGGCTCCCCGCTTTCAGGAAACTGGGCGATATACCCGACCCCGTCGACTACGCGATAGTCGGCGTGCCCGCGCCGGCCACGCTGGGGGTCGTGGCGGATTGCATCGAAAAGGGAGTCTCCTACATCCATTTTTTCACCGCCGGATTTAAGGAACTGCAGACCGAAGAGGGCGAGCGCCTGGAGCGGAAACTCGTGGAACTCGCCCGAGGCAAGACAAGGCTCATCGGGCCGAACTGCATGGGCGCCTACTGCTCGGAATCGAAGATAGGCTTCGATTCGAGCCACCCGACCGAAGTAGGCGATGTCGCCTTCATCTCCCAGAGCGGCGGCCACGCCATAAACTTCATCCGCTGCGCCAGCGAGCGCGGCCTCAGGCTGAGCAAGGGAATCAGCTATGGCAACGCGAGCGACCTTTCGTCGAGCGATTTCCTCGAATACTTCGCCGACGACGACAAGACCGCGATGATCGGCATCTACATCGAGGGCATCGTAGAGGGACGCGTCTTTTACGAGACGCTGAAGAAAGCCGCCCGGAGAAAACCCGTCATCGTATGGAAAGGCGGTCGCACCCCCGCCGGCACAAACGCCGCCGTCAGCCACTCCGGCGCGCTGGCGGGCTCGTTCGACGTCTGGAAATCCATGATAAAGCAGGCGGGCGCAATATTGGTGGACGACGACCGCGAGATGCTCGACCTCATGCTCGGGCTCGAGTATCTTCCGCTGCCCAAAGGCATCAACACGGCGCTGGTCACAACCGGCGGCGGCAACAGCGTGGTCGCGGCCGATCAGTGCAACGCGCTAGGCCTGAAAATACCCGTCCTGCTTGAGAAGACGCAGCAGGAGCTGCTCACCATTTTCCGCGAAGCGGGCACAATCCGCAAGAACCCGGTCGACTCGAGCGCCCACGGCATATTTCCCCAGAATATACTCAGGATCAACGAGATCGTCACCGCCGATCCGAATATCGACTGCGTGCTTTACGCCTACCAACTGTACTTCCTCGCCAGAAACGTCAGGCGCGTCGGTATCACGCTGGACGAGGCGCTCGATATGCTCGTCGACGCATGGAAAAAGGTCGAGGAAAACAACGTCGGTAAGCCGGTCGCGCTGGCCATCGCCCGCGATTCCGAACAGGTTGAGGCCGAAGAGTTCCGGCAGAACCTCAAAGCGCGCCTGATCGAAGCGGGCGTGCCAGTCTTCGATTCAGTTAAAGCCGCCGGCCTGACACTGAAGAGGATGAACGAGTTCAGGATAGCCCGCGAACGCACCCCAATGTCATTCTGAGCCAAAGGCGAAGAATCTCTTTTTTCACCGCAAAGCCTGTCCTCGACTCCGATCGGGGGACACAAAGAGCAGCGAGTCGAGTCCGTGACTCTCGCCGGGTCATTCCCGCGCAAAAAGGCATGTCCTCGACTCCGATCGGGGACGGGAATCCATTCATCCACGACAAACACAAAGACTTCTTATCCACGGATTACACAGATTGCACCGATTGCCGTCAAAGGGGACTGTACAAGAAATACCGGCCCTGCACCGCC
>CBFDAY010000290.1:0-4109 GCA_965602895.1 uncultured bacterium | reverse complement strand
AAAGGGCGGACGCACCCTGAAAGGCCGGGTCAAGGTCAGGGGCGCAAAGAACGCCGTACTGCCCATCATGGCCGCCTCGATGCTGGCCGACGGCCCATGCGTCATCGAAAACGTTCCCGTCCTGCGCGACATCACCACCATGAGCAAAGTGCTCAGCCAGATGGGGGTCGGTGTGCACGACGTCGGCACCGGCACGCTCACGATCGACGGCGGCGGACTCAGCGACCATATCGCCCCATACGAGCTTGTGCGCACCATGCGCGCTTCCATTCTCGTCATGGGGCCGCTCCTTGCAAAGCTCGGAAAGGCCAAAGTCGCGCTCCCCGGCGGCTGCGCCATCGGGCTGCGCCCGGTCGATATCCACCTCAAAGGCATCGAGGCCCTCGGCGCCAGGATAAAGACGGGACGCGGGTACGTCCAGGTCTCGGGCGGGAAGCTGAAGGGCGCGGAAATATGCCTGGATTATCCGAGTGTGGGCGCGACCGAGAACCTCATGATGGCCGCTGTGCTTGCGCGGGGGAGCACCGTCATCGAAAATGCCGCGCGCGAGCCCGAGGTGCAGGACCTGGCGCGGTTTCTCCGCGCAATGGGCGCCGAGATCAGCGGCGAGGGAACATCGCGAATCACCATTGAAGGCGTAAAAACTCTCGTCCCGGCCACACATTGCGCGATCCCCGACAGGATAGAGGCCGGCACCTACCTTGCAGCCGGTATCATCACCGGGGGGCGGGTCACAGTGGATGGCGTGATCGAGGAACACATGAGGCCGATAATCTCCAAGCTGGAGGAAACCGGCGCGGATATCGACGTAAACGGTCCCGCAATAACCGCCTCGTCGACCGCCGAACTCCGCCCGCTGGATGTCAAGACGGCTCCGTATCCGGGATTCCCGACCGACATGCAGGCCCAGTTCATGGCCCTGATGTCCGTAACCCCTGGCAGAAGCTCTATAACCGAGGCGGTTTTTGAAAATCGATTCATGCAGGTCGCCGAACTCAACCGGATGGGCGCCGACATCCGCATCGAGCATAACACCGCCATCATCAACGGCGTTGCGAATCTCTCGGGCGCTGGCGTCATGGCGTCGGATCTGCGTGCGAGCGCCGCGCTTGTGCTGGCCGGGCTCGTCGCCAAGGGCGAGACTAAAGTGTCGCGCATCTACCATATAGACCGAGGGTACGACCAGATAGAAAAAAGGCTCAAGTCGCTGGGCGCGGATATCAAACGCGTAAGGGAATGACAGAAGGGGACAGCCCCGAATCTACGAAGCGGCGAGTCGCCGCTGACAGTACCTACGGTCGATTCCGTAATTCTGGAACAGTCCCCCCGGGCGATTGCAGATAAAACGCAGGCTTTGCAGAGGCGGACAGCGAACCGCCGAAAATTTTTCCCATGAAGGAATGAGCGGCTCCTTCAGGGATCAACACGCGTGAACGCGGATTGCGCGAGGATGGGACTGTCCAAGAATTACGGGATCCTGCCTTGCAGTATCCGTAGATTCGGGACTGTCCCTATATACTTATATGGTGATGATGAAAATACTCGATACCCGGAATACTCCTCCGGAAAAACTGGAAAGGATCCTGCTCGGAAAACACGCCGAGCCGGAACTCGCGCGCATAGAGGCCTCGGTCCGCGAGATCGTCGAAGAGGTCCGGCGCAAAGGCGACCGCGCCGTCGCCCGATTTACAAGAAAATTCGACGGGGTCGCGCTCCGGCCGGAGCAATTCAAAGTCGGACAGAGTGAAATCCGATCGGCCTACGGCAAACTGGCGCCCGAATCGCTTCGCGCCCTCCGCAGGGCCTACGTAAAGATAACGGCGTTTCACAAAAAACATCTGCGCCGGAGCTGGCTCGACCGAAGCTCCGACGGCTCGGCGCTCGGACAGAATATCACACCCATAGAACGGGTGGGTGTGTATTGCCCCGGGGGGAAAGCGTTCTATCCGTCGTCGGTGCTCATGAATATCGCGCCGGCGAAGGTCGCCGGCTGCAAGGAGATAATAATGGTGTCGCCGCCCTCGTGCGGCGGAACGATACATCCCGGGCTGCTTGCCGCGGCCGACATCGCGGGCGCGACGCACGTCTACCGTATCGGCGGCGCCCAGGCCGTGGCCGCGCTGGCGTATGGGACCAAAGTCGTGCCGGGGGTGGACAAGATCGTGGGGCCGGGCAACATCTACGTCGCAATTGCGAAACGTCTGGTGACCGGCAAAGTGGCGATCGACATGGAGGCCGGACCGAGCGAGATAATGATACTTGCCGATTCCTCGGCCGATCCCGCGTTCATCGCCGCCGACATGCTCTCGCAGGCCGAGCACGACGAGATGGCGGTCGCGATCCTTGTGAGCGCATCAGGTAAGCTCGTGCGCGACGTGATGGAGGAGATCAGGCTGCAGGCGCGGCGGCTCGACCGCACTCAGATCGTCCGGGCGTCGCTGCGGCGCAACGGCCTCGCAATCGTCGCAAGGAGCATGAACGAGGCCGCGGAACTCGCCAACCGCCGCGCGCCGGAGCACCTGGAGCTTATCGTAAAGAACCCGGAGCGCCTTCTCGAAAAGATCGAGAACGCGGGCGTCGTGTTCCTCGGCGGGCAAACGCCGAACTCGGTCGGCGATTACATGGCCGGGCCGAACCACGTGCTCCCGACCGGCGGAAGGGCGCGGTTCGCCTCGCCGCTGACGGCCGAGGATTTCAGGAAAGTGACAAACATCATCGGGTATTCCGCGAAGAGGCTTAAGGCGGAGGCCGACGATATAATCGCGATCGCCGAATTGGAAGGATTGACCGCGCATGCGGAGGCCGTGAGGGTGAGACTGAAAAAATGAGCTACGCGCGCAAACATCTGGCGTCGGTCGAGGGCTACGTTCCCGGCGAACAGCCGACCGAAGCCGGCTACATCAAGCTGAACACGAACGAGAACCCGTATCCGCCGTCTCCCCGTGTATTCGAGGCCGTGGGGCGGGTGGACGGCGAGGAAATGCGCAAGTATCCCGATGCCGTGTGGCGCCGCCTGCGCGCAAAGGTTTCCAAGGTATACGGCGTCGGCCCGGAGCAAGTCTTCGTGGGCAACGGATCCGATGAAGTGCTGAGCCTGCTGATACGCACGTTTGTCGATACGGGGGAAAAAGTGGTCTACCCTTATCCCTCCTACGTGCTCTACGAGACGCTCTCGCTTCTCAACGCCGTCGAATGCGACGAGGTTGAGCTGGATGACGATTTCGACCTCCCCGAGGAAGCCTTCAACAAGGACGGGAAGCTCTTTTTCCTGGCCAACCCGAACTCGCCCACCGGCAAGCCCGTCTCCACCGACATCATCGCACGGTTGTGCGCCTCTTTCCGGGGGATCGTCATCGCCGACGAAGCGTACGCCGACTTCGGCAACAGCTCGTGCATTCCGCTGCTCAAAGACCACTCGAATCTGATGATCCTTCGCACATTTTCGAAATCCTTCTCTCTCGCTTCCATACGAGTCGGGTTCGCCCTTGCGCGGGAGGAACTCATTGCGGATTTGATGAAGACGAAGGACTCGTACAACGTGAACCTCTTGAGCCAGCTCGCGGCCGAGGCGGCGCTCGGAGACATCGGGTACATGCGCGCCAACGTGGACAAGATCGTACGCACGCGCGGACTGCTCATCGACGGTCTCCGGCGGCTGGGCTTCGATGTGTTCCCCTCCGGGTCGAATTTCGTGCTGGCGAGGCCTTCGAACGGCAACGCTCGCGGGGTGTACGAGGAACTGAAGCGGCGAAAGATACTGGTCAGGTATTTCCCCATACGACGGCTCGACGACCGCCTGAGGATCACCGTTGGCACGGACGATGAAGTGGATGCGCTTTTGAAGGAGGGTGAGAACATTCTTGCATGATGGAGGAGAGAGTCGATGAAGATCGAGCACATAGAGATGTACCACGTCGAAATACCCCTTGAAGAACCGTTCAACCCGTCGTGGATACCCGGCTATCCGCAGAACTTCAATCATTTCACACTGATCAGGCTCACGACCGACGACGGCATCGTCGGCGAGTCGGCGGGCGCGACGCTGGGCAAGGCCCACGAGGGTTTAGGCTCCGTCATCGGCCCGTTTGTCGTGGGACGCGATCCTTTTG
>CBFDAY010000289.1:0-4132 GCA_965602895.1 uncultured bacterium | reverse complement strand
GAAACTGACCGGCTCATGTGGCGCCGAGAGCTTTTTTCATTGTCTCGCCGATTGCGGCCGGGCTCTCGCATACAGAGATGCCGGCGGCCCGCATCGCCTCGATTTTCTCCGCGGCCGTGCCCTTGCCGCCCGCGATGATTGCGCCGGCGTGGCCCATGCGCTTGCCCGGCGGGGCCGTGCGGCCCGCGACGAAACTGACAACGGGTTTCGTCATGCGCTCTTTCACGAATGCGGCCGCCTCTTCCTCGGCCGTGCCGCCGATCTCGCCGATTACGACAACCGCGGCGGTATCGTCATCCTCCTGAAAAAGCCTGAGCAGGTCCACGAAAGTGCTGCCGATGATGGGATCGCCGCCGATGCCGACGCACGTCGATTGCCCGATGCCCCGGCGCGTCAACTGGTCGACGGCCTCGTAAGTGAGCGTGCCGCTGCGCGAGATCAGTCCGACGTCGCCCTCCTTGTGAATGAATCCGGGCATGATGCCGACCTTGCACTTGCCGGGAGTGATAACGCCCGGGCAGTTGGGCCCCACAAGGCGGGTTTGCCTTCCGCGCAAGTAGCGCTTGACGCGCACCATGTCGATGGTGGGGATGCCCTCCGTAATGCACACGACGAGCGGGACCCCTGCCTCGGCGGCCTCCATAATGGCGTCGGCCGCGAACGGCGGCGGCACGAACACCATCGACGCGTTTGCGCCGGTCTCGCGCACGGCCTCTTCGACCGTGTTGAAGACGGGCACGTTGTCCATCTTCGTCCCGCCCTTTCCCGGCGTAACGCCGGCGACGACGCTGGTTCCGTATTCTATGCACTGCCCCGTGTGAAAGGCGCCTTCTTTTCCCGTAATGCCCTGCACGAGCAGGCGAGTGTTTTCGTCGACCAGTATGCTCATTATAATCCTCCGCTAGTATGGTGTCCTACAAATACTTTACCTGATTTGCCGACACCTCGATTGGTCATTGCGAGGAAGTGCCTTTCGCTTGGGACAGTCCCGATTCTACGGCCTTCGGCCCGTAAATCTGGGACAATCCCGCCGCCGCCCGTTTCTTGGTCAAGTCTCCCGCCTAGGGGTGAGGATGCTCGCAATGACGCGGAAATCGCGACCAACTTATAGCATAGAAATTTACAAAGGTATTTCTGGGACACCTCCGCTAGCCTGCGGCCGCAACGACCTTGCGCGCGGCATCGTCCAACGTCTCCGCCACAGTGAACTCGAGTCCGGACTTCTCCAGTATCTCTCTGCCCTTTTCCGAGTTGGTTCCCTCCAGCCGCACCACTATCGGCGCCTTGACATCGACCACCTTGAGCGCCTCGACGATGCCGTTGGCGACGCGGTCGCAGCGGACGATCCCGCCGAATATGTTTATGAGCACGGCCCTGACGTTCTCGTCGGAGGTGAGGATGCGAAATGCGTTGGCGACGCGCTCGGCGCTGGCGGCGCCGCCGACGTCGAGGAAATTGGCCGGCATCCGGCCGTGCAGCTTGATTATGTCCATCGTGGCCATCGCGAGGCCCGCGCCGTTGACCATGCAGCCGACCGATCCGTCGAGCTTGATGTAGCTGAGGTTGTGCTTCGACGCCTCGACCTCGAGCGGCTCTTCTTCCGAGATGTCGCGAAGCTCGGCGAGGTCCTTGTGGCGGTAGAGCGCATTGTCGTCGAGGTTGATCTTGGCGTCGAGCGCAAACGCCTCGCCGTCTTTGGTGATCGCGAGCGGGTTTATCTCGGCAAGCGAGCAGTCGGACCCGATGAAGGCCTTGTATAGATTGGAGATCATTTTGCCGATCTGGCCGGTGAGTTCCTTTGTCAGATTGAGTCCGAAACAGAGCCGGCGCACCTGGAACGCCTGCAGCCCGACGGCGGGATCAATAATGACCTTCAGGATTTTCTCGGGCGTTTTTGCGGCGACCTCCTCGATGTCCATCCCGCCGGCCTCGCTCGCCATGATGACCGGGCATTCGGAGGCGCGGTCGATGACCACGCCGAGATACAGCTCGCGCGCGATGTCGCCCGCATCCTCGACGAGCACGCGCTCGACGAGGCGTCCCTCGGGGCCTGTCTGGTGAGTGACGAGGTTCATTCCGATGATCGCGTCGGCGGCCTTCTCGGCCTCGTCAGGTGAATTCGCCACCTTTATGCCGCCGCCTTTGCCCCGACCGCCGGCGTGTATCTGGGCTTTTACTACCACCGCGCCGCCGAGTTCCTCGGCTATGCCGCAGGCCTCCTGCGGCGTTTTTGCAACGCGGCCGCGCGGCACGGGGACTCCGAATTTCTTGAGAATTTCCTTCGCCTGGTATTCGTGGATTTTCATTTGACAGCCTCGCAATGATTGGGGTTACGAAAGCTTCGGAAAGGATGTTGCCGCTGCCTTTGAATGCAGCAAGCCCTAGTTTAGCAAAAGGGTCGCAACGTGTCAAAGGATTTCGCCGAGCGGTATGGCCGATTCGTCGGTACAGCCACCCGGATACTCGATGCGGAAATGAGTCCCGCGACCGGTTTTTGACAAGCGTCGCGCGCCGTGCTACGATCTGTTTGAAATGAAAAAACGAGTGCTTCTGGTCGCTCCCTACATACACGATTTCGCTGCGTTCGATCTATGGCTCAAGCCTCTCGGGCTGCTCTACGTCGCGGCCGCAGCCGAGGAGGCGGGCTACGGCGTGCGGGTGGTGAACTGTCTCGACAGGCTGCATCCGGCGGCGTGGCCTCCCGGAGCGAGCCGATCTTCCTCCCATGGCGACGGCAGGGGCAAGCTTCCCTTTCAGGTCATTGCAAAGCCTGAATGCCTGGAATCGGTTCCGCGCCAATACAAGCGTTACGGTATCCCGCCGGATATTCTTCGCGAAGAGGTCGCCGGGGGCCAAAAGCCCGACGCGATCGGCGTCGGCTCGATGATGACGTACTGGCGCAGGGGCGTGGCCGAGACGATAGCGATATTGCGCGAGATATGGCCTGGCGCGCCGGTGATCCTCGGGGGCGTCTACGCGACTCTCTGTCCCGAGGATGCGCGAAGACGAAGCGGCGCCGATATCGTGGCAGAGGGACGCGGCGAGGAGAGATTTATCGATATCCTCCGGCGCGAGATTGGAGCCGCCGGAGCCGCGAAGTCGCCGCCGCTGAGGCCGGCATATCACCTTCTTGAAAATCTCGACTCGGTAAGCATGCTGACTTCTTACGGTTGCCCTTTTTCCTGCGCTTACTGCGCCTCGAACCTTCTCCAACCCACCTTCATCCAGAGGCCGACGGCGGAAGTCATCGATGAGATCGCGGGATACAGAGAAGAGACGAGGATAAGACACATCGCATTTTATGATGATGCGCTCCTTGTGAATGCGGACCGCCACATAAAACCGATCCTGCGCGGTATCGCGGACAGGGGGCTGGATGTCCGCCTTCATACTCCGAACGGCCTCCATGCAGATCTGATCGATGCGGAGATCGCGAGCCTTATGAAGGCTTCAGGCTTTTCGACCGTCAGGCTCAGCGTCGAGAGCATCAACAAAGCGCGCCTCGAGGACTCATGCATGAAAGTCACTATGCGAGGGTTCGAGGCCGCTGTCTCACACCTTTTCTCGGCCGGATACGGTCCGGGGGAAATCGAGGCATACGTGATGATGGGAGCGCCCGGCCAGCGGATCGAGGAAGTGGAACAGACAATGCGCTTCGTCCACGAGGCCGGAGGCGTGATCAAGCTGGCGGATTTCTCCCCGATTCCCGGCACCGCATACTTCGACGCCGCGGTCGAGGAATACGGACTCGATCCCACCGAGCCGCTCTTTCAAAATAGCTCGGCGCTTCCATATCTCGTCCCCGGATTGTCCGAGCAGTATCGAGCGCTGAAAGACCGGGCCCGCTCGATGAACTCAAAGCTGCCGCATCGAGCGCCCAAAACGCCGACCCCTGACGGTCCGGGCGCCGCGCGGGACGCCGAGCCTGCCACATGAGCGCCATGGGTTTGGCGGCGGAATATGCCTGCGGCAAGTCATGCCAAACGGGATGCGGAATTCCAGTTTTATCTGTCTCGGACGCGTTGTGCCTCCTCCCGGATTTTTGGCTCTTGGGCCAACTACCGAACTGTTCATTTGAAACGGTTGTGAAACACATGAAACAGTATTATATGTTTCATGCAACACGTTCTCT
>CBFDAY010000288.1:0-4144 GCA_965602895.1 uncultured bacterium | reverse complement strand
CCATTTCAAGTTTTTTCGGCGCGTGCGAAAGACATGAAGAACCGTTGCCGGCCGCCAATGATTTTCCCCGACCGAGGAGAAGCGCGAATATGTATGTTCAGAGCTTCTCCGGGACCGGTCGAGAGCGAGCAAATAAACCCGGATTCATTCTACGCCACCCGCACGTGCGTGTCAAATTTTCCCTAACGATTATTCTTTCTGTCCGATCCATGCGATTAACGACAGGGTGGGACAATGACAGGCGCGCAGGCGCATTTGAGCCTGAATCTATCGCGGCTGCGCCGATGCATTGCCTAAATGGGACGCCGAATGCAGCCGGGGAGCGTATAGGGCAAATTCGCCGGACCACGGATCCAGACCATTTTCCGCCGTGGAATCCTCCACCGAGCGCCGAATATTACATTTTGGAACGCCGAATGTGTACATTTTCCTCCATCTGCCTCACGCCCGCCGACGGGGACGCATCGCGTGGCGGACGAACCGAAGGGATTTTCATCTTGCCCCATCTTTCGGCCCGGGCGATCGGCGGCGATTCGCCTCTATCAACGGTGTCGGCGGCGGGGCTATTCCCGCCTCCCGGCATAGCCAGTGCCAAAGGGGCTAAGCCTGACATATTAAATGACTTGCGCACCTCTATCGTGCCGGCATTCCCTTGACATCCTCCTTGTGTCAGGCGTATAATTTTGAAAAACCTATAAAGGAATGGAGGGTAACGATATAGATATCATTAAAGAAATTCCGGGAATTTTGTCCGCCGCGCTCAGCAATGGCGGAGATTTTGCAGAGATCTTCTTGGAAGAGCGCCTATCGGCGTCCATCGGATGCGAAGACCGTAAGATAGAGCGCGTCGTGAGCGGAACCGACAGAGGAGCCGGCTTGCGGGTCGTCGTCGGAGATATGACCGCATATGCTTCCACGAACGACCTCTCCGCCTCCAGCCTGCGCGAACTCGCCGAGCGCGTTAGCAGAGGCGTGAATGCGGCTGCTGGAAAGTATGTGTTCCCAGAGGTTTCGGACGTGGAGTTCGGCGCGAAACCCATTAAGTATCCTTCTCAGGTGGGAACGGATGAAAAAGTCGCGAAAGTGCTTGAAGGAGAAGAGGTTGCATGGTCTTTTGGCGACCGGATAGCACAGGTGCAGGTAAGGTACGGCGACTCACAGCAGCGGGTCATCATTGCGAATTCGGACGGGCTGTTCGTGTCGGATGAGAGAAACTACATCATTTTCCTGGTTCAGGCGGTAGCCAAGAAAGACGATGTGATACAAACAGGTTATGAGCCGGCCGGCGGCGCCATGGGCTTTGAGCTGTTCGACAAGGTGAGCCCGTCGGAAGTCGCCCGGCTCGCTGCGGAGCGCGCCCTCAAAATGCTGGGCGCCGGGCCGGCGCCCGCGGGCGTCATGCCGGTCGTGATAAGCAGCGAAGCGGGCGGCACGATGATACACGAGGCGGTCGGCCACGGCCTCGAGGCCGACCTCGTGCAGAAGGGCCTATCTGTGTTTGCCGGGAAAGTCGGCGAAAAGATCGCATCGGAAGCCGTATCGGTGCACGACGACGCTACGCTCGCCGGCAGACGGGGCTCGTTCGTTTTTGACGATGAGGGAACGCCCTCGCAATGCACTGCGCTGATTGAAAACGGCATCCTCAAGACATATATGTATGATCTGAGCACGGCGAAAAAGACCGCTGCAAGTCCACTGGCAACGGGAGGCGCGAGTCGTTCCGGCACAGGCCGATTCCGAGAATGACAAACACGCTGATCGTCTCCGGCTCGGCCAGGCCCGAAGACGTAGTGGCCTCCACCGACAAGGGGCTCTTCGTCAGGCGGATGGGCGGCGGCCAGGTCAACACGATAAACGGCGATTTCATGTTTGATGTCAATGAGGCGCACATCATCCGCGGCGGAGAGGTAAAAGAGCCCGTCAGAGGCGCCTCTCTCATCGGGAACTCGGCGAGAGTGCTTGCACAGATTGACATGGTGGCCGATGATCTCGGCTTTGGTGTGGGCACATGCGGAAAGGACGGCCAGGGCGCTCCCGTCTCCGACGCGCAGCCCACGCTGAGAATAGAAGGCATCACTGTAGGGGGCACCAATGCCTGAGCTTAGGCTGGACTCTTTCGAAGTGGACGAATCCAACAAGTTCGCCCTCGCATTGCTTGGGGCCGTCGTCCAGCTCGAAGAAGGCTATTCACCCCTTCTTATACACGGGGACCATGGATCGGGCAAAACGCATCTGCTTTCGGCCCTGAGCACTGAATTGGCCCTGGTGCATCCCGAGACCTCCCTGCTCTACATTCCCGATGATTTCCCAATTGAAAAGATGCTTCTCGGAGGGGGCGCCGATTCCAACGGCGATTCCGACGAGTTCATATACAAAGCATACAGCCGTAAGGAGTTCTTGATAATAGACGATATCGAGCGCTTCTGCGGCGACGCCCAAATTCGCGATAGGTTTTATTCGCTTTTCGATGCGTTCGTGGACAATGCAAAGCAAGTTGTGCTCACCTCGGCCAGCCCGATCGAAGAACTGGAGGGCTTCAACGAACGCTTCCGAAGCCGGCTCCGCGGCGGAATAGACGCCCGGCTTTCCCCGCCCCAGCCCGAGGGCAGGCTAAAGATTCTCAAGCGCGAATGCGACAGGTTGGGCCTTAAGCTCGGCGTTGATGTGCTCCAGCTCCTGATGGGGGAGGCCGGCGCGGATGTGAAATACCTGAAGAAGCTTCCCGGCCATATCACGACCTTTGCCACGTTGAACCGCCAGCGCCTGACAAAGAAAAGGGTGGAAGAGTTTCTGGCGGTCGTTCGCGCCGAGGCGGGTAAAGACAGGGGGGCGGCAACGGCCGAGCAAGTGTACGGCTCATGGGTGCAGGCCCAGGCCAGGAAGCAGGAAGAAAAACTCACCACAAAAATAGAAGAACTCGAGAAGCGGCTTTCCGAACAGGCGCAGAAAGCCGATGAGTTGAAAGAAAAACTGGAGACCGCGAAGTCACTCCAGCGGAGCGCCGCCACAGAGGGATCGGGTTTTGCCGCACAGATTCAACAGCTCGAGTTGGAGCTTAAGGAAAAGGTTGACCGCCTCTCGGAGCTGGAAAGCGAACTCGGCCGAAAATCGGAAGACCTTGCAATCGGCGAAGACCGGCAAAAAAAGGTCGAGGAAGTCATTAATGAACTCCAGTCCGAGATCACAAGGCTGAAAAAGAGCGCCGATGACGAACTGTTGTCGCTCAAAATTCAGATCGAAGACAAGGATCAGAACCTGGAGTTATTGCGCGAGGAACGCGAAATGCGCGCGGCCGAGCATGAGAAGGAAAAGACGGAACTCGTGGAGCGGGCGGCCGACCTGCAAAATCAACACTTGCTCCTGAAGGGTACGATCGAAGATCTCAACGGGCGAATTCGCGAACTCGAAGAGAATGTGGTCCTCAAGCAGGCTGAACTTGCCGATGTGGCGAAACTGAAAAACGCGGGGTCTGAAAAGCACAAGACGCTCCGCAAGCAGGTTCAGGAAGCTCATGCAAAACTGCAGGCCGAATCCGAGCGTCACTCGGCGGAAATCAAGGAAAAAGCCGTGCGGGAACGGCAGTTGCTCGCCTCTCTTGACTCTAAGGAAAAAGATCTGGAAGCCGTCAGAAAAGAAGCGGAGGCGCAAAACGCGCAGTGGCAGTCGCGCTTCGATTCCATCTCTGAAAACCTGCAGCAAAGCGAAAGCGAAACTGCGGCCATCGAAGAAAAACTGAAGTCGGAAAGCGAAAAGACAAGGGGGCTGGAGGCCGAACTGGGTTCGGCGCGGGCCGAGTCGGAGGAAGCCGGCGGTCAACATCAGGCACAACTTGCGCAAATAGAAGAACTGGCAGCGGAGCGCGATAACCTGAGGAAACATCTGGGCACACTCGATGTCAAGGTGGCGGAGTTGACCGAGAAGGCCGAGGAACGAGACTCTTTCATATCGGGCAAAGATGCTGAAATCAACGAGCTCAACGCCGCCCTCGACGAACTCAAAAATCAACTTGGAGAGCGCGAACGATTGTTCGGCGAATCCGAAGAGAAGGCAGCCGAGAGTATCCGCAATATCGAGGAACAACTGAAACAGCGCGATGACGACCTCCGGGAGCTTGGCGTTCAGCTCGAAGGCCGGACGACCGAGC
>CBFDAY010000287.1:0-4192 GCA_965602895.1 uncultured bacterium | reverse complement strand
CGAAGTCATCGCCCTGAACGTCAAGCCCGACGGAACCAACATAAACAGGAATTGCGGCTCCATTCACATCGAGCAGATGTGCGCCGAAATCGGGAAACAAAAGGCCCATGTGGGCATGGCGTTCGACGGCGACGCCGACAGGGTGCTGCTTGCCGATGAGGACGGAACCTGCGTCGACGGCGACCAGATAATGGTCATGTGCGCGCTCGACATGATAAAAGAAGGACGGCTCGCGCAGAACACCCTCGTCGCCACGGTCATGAGCAACCTGGGCCTCGACCAGGCGATCAAGGGCGCGGGCGGCAAGGTCCTCAAGACAGCCGTCGGCGATCGCTACGTGGTCGAAGAGATGCGGCGGGGCCAATACAACGTCGGCGGAGAACAATCCGGTCACATCGTTTTCCTCGATTACAACACCACGGGCGACGGACTTATCACCGCGCTCCAGGTGCTGGCGCTCATGCAGAAAACCGGGAAATCCCTCAAGGAACTGGCCTCATGCATGACCCGTTTTCCCCAGTCGCTCGTGAACATCTCGGTCAAGCGGAAAGAGCCGTTCGAAGGCATTCCGCGTATCAAAGAGCGCGTTGATACGGTCAGGCAAAAGCTCGGCGACGAAGGCAGGATCCTCGTCAGGTACTCCGGCACCGAGCCGCTCGCCCGGGTGATGATCGAAGGGCGCGACGAAAATGAAATCGCAAAGCTGGCGAGTTCCATCGCCGAGGTCATAGGCGAGGAGCTGGGATAGGCTCCCGCCCGGCCGAGCGCATACGATCCAACTGGATTTAGTTTCAACAGATCGGGAAAGAAACCATGATATATCTCGGAGTGAACATCGACCACGTCGCAACGGTGAGACAGGCGAGACTCGACATCGAGCCCGACCCGATCGAGGCGGCGGTCATTTGCGAACTCGCGGGCGCGCACGGGATAACGATTCATCTCCGCGGCGACAGGCGACACATCCAGGACCGCGACCTGCACCTGCTGCGCAAGATCGCAAAGACCAAGCTGAACCTGGAGATGGCGGCCACCGAGGAGATGATAGACATCGCGCTGGACGTAAAGCCCGACCAGATATCGCTCGTCCCGGAGAAACGCGAAGAATTGACCACGGAGGGCGGGCTGGACGTGGCGTCGCAGGTCGATCACCTGACCGACGCCGTAGCGCGCCTCGGCGAGGCCGGCATCCCGGTGAGCATGTTCATCGAAGCGGATCCCCACCAGATAGCGGCCTCGAAAGAGGTCGGCGCCACCGCGATCGAGCTTCATACCGGCGCGTATGCCAACTGCAGGACCGAGGCCGAGCAGGCCGCCGAACTCGAAAGGCTGATCGAGGGCGGACGCCAGGCCGTGGCGCTCGGGCTCCGCGTCCATGCCGGGCATGGACTCACATATCGCAACATAATCCCCATCAAGCAGATTCCGAAATTATACGAGGTCAACATCGGGCACAACATCATAGCGCGCGCCGTTCTCGTGGGGCTGGACAAGGCCGTGCGCGAAATGCTTGAACTATTGAAATGACCGAACCGATTACCCAGGAGCTTGCCCGGTCGCTTATGCCGGTGCGACCGAAGGATTCGCACAAGGGGACATTCGGTTACCTGCTCGCAGTCGCCGGATCGGCGGGACTCACGGGCGCCGCGTGTCTCACGTGCGAGGCCGCCTTGCGTGCCGGCGCCGGCATGGTCACGCTCGGCCTGCCGCGCTCGCTCAATCTCGCCATGGAAGCGAGGCTGACCGAAACGATGACGCGCCCCCTGCCCGAGACGCCTTCGCAGAGCCTGAGCCTCGTCGCCTTCGACGATATAGCCGAACTCTCGGGCCGAATGCACGCGATGGCTGTCGGGCCGGGGCTTTCGATCAATCCCGAGACCCTTGAATTGGTGCGCAAGCTTGTTGCCGAGATAGAGCTTCCGATGGTCGTCGACGCAGACGCCCTCAACGCGCTCGCGGGACATGCCGACCTCCTTGCCTCGCGCACGAAACCGACGATTGTCTCCCCACATCCCGGCGAGATGTCCCGCCTGACGGAGCTTTCGATATCCGAAATACAAAAAAAACGCGAGAAGATTGCGGCCTTTTGCGCCTCGGACTGGGGCGTTGAAATTATTCTGAAAGGCGCACCCTCGCTTGTCGCCACGACCGGCGGCAGACTGTTCGTCAATACCACCGGAAATTCCGGCATGTCGACCGCGGGCAGCGGCGATGTGCTGACCGGCATACTCGCCGCGCTCCTGTGCCAGAGACTCAAGGCCGGTGACGCCGCGATCCTGGGAACATATCTGCACGGACTCGCGGGCGACGTCGCCGCCGAGCGTTTCACCGAGCGGGCGATGGTCGCGGGCGACATGATCCGCTGCCTGCCCGACGCCTGGCGCAAGCTGTCCGCGGCCAGTGGCCGGTGACATGAGATGCTTCGCATCTCTTATTATGGCTATGTGAGAGCGGCTTGGGACAGGTTGGAGTAGCAACTGGTTCAGTGAGACCGCCTGTGAAATGGTTTTTTTTGCTATCCGTACCAGTCAGGCGCCAAGGGAAGGGATGCGAAGCATCCCATGGCTGGGGCGCCTCGCCCCGGTGCGCCGCATGCTATAATGTGCCATGAGGAGGTGGGTTTTTTGGCGGAACCGATTTCGATTATAATCCCCGCCCATAATGAGGAACAGGGCATCGGCTCGGTTCTGGAGGGGATTTCCCGTGCGATGGGGTCGGCGGGGATGGAATACGAGGTCATCGTAGTCAATGACGGATCGAGCGACGGGACCTCGAAGGCCGCCGCCGACCGCGACGGCGTGCGCGTCATCGACCTCGATGTTAATCTCGGCTACGGCGCCGCTATCAAGCAGGGGCTGCTGGCCTCGCGTTATGAGCTTATCGCCATAACCGACGCCGACGGCACATATCCTCCCGAGGCGCTGCCGGATCTGGTGCGCGCAATGGATGATTCCGACATGGTCGTCGGCGCGCGGACCGGCGAGAACGTTGCGATGCCGCTTCTGAGGCGGCCGGCCAAGTGGCTGCTCACCGGGCTGGCGAATTATCTCGCATCGGCGGAAATCCCCGATCTCAACTCCGGCATGAGGGTGATGCGCAAGTCCGCGCTCATGCGTTTCATGAATATCCTGCCGCAGGGCTTCTCCTTCACAACGACGATCACGCTCGCCATGCTCGGCAACGATTATCGGGTGGGCTTCAAGCCGATCGACTACCATCCGCGGACGGGAAAGAGCAAGATTCGGCCTTTTGCCGACACAATAAACTTCCTGACGATCATCATCCGCACGATTATGTATTTCAATCCCCTCAAGATATTCATCCCCATAAGCGCGGCGCTGTTCCTCCTGGGTATTGCGGTATTGCTTTACAGCGGATTCATTCTCGACCGCGTCATGGACGTCACGGTCATCATCCTTGTTTCTCTTGCGGTGCAGGTGGCCGTCATCGGGCTTCTGGCCGACCTGATAGATAAACGGAGCCCCTGATATCCGGAGCCGGCTTATTGAGGAAGCTTTCGACAGCGCTGAAGATCATCATTTCCGTCGCAATCCTTCTTTTCCTCTTTCGCAAGGCAAACCTGTCGCAGGGCCTCCGGCACATCGAGACGATCCGGCTTTCTTTTGTCGCGCTTTCCGTCGTGTTGATCGTCGCGGGACAGGTCGTGCGAGCGCACAGGCTGGCGGTGATGGTTTTCGGCGATTTGGCGGGGCAAAGGCTCCTGTCCGTGTTGCGCATCCAGATGGTGTCGTTCCTTCCGGGCATCGTCTCGCCCGCCAAAGTGGGCGAGGTCGCGAAGATATTCATGCTCAAGTCGGAGCTGGACGTGCCCACCGAGCGGGGGCTTGCATGCTTTGTGGCGGAGAGGGTGCTCGACCTGATGCTCTTGGGGCCGCTTGCCGCGCTCGGCCTCTATGTGTTCTATCGCGCGGGTCTGGATGTCAGCCTCAAGCCGGGCTGGGTGCGCGCGGCCGGTCTGGCGCTTGGCGTCTTTATCGCGGCCCTTGTCGCCGGAGTCTTTTGGGCGCGCGGCCGGGGGATTTCCTTCGGCGATCTTGTGCGATCCGTGTCGCCAAAGAGCATGATCGCGGCGGGCGGGCTGACATTGCTGTATTGGGGGATTGTCTTCCTTGAGGTGTGGTGTTTTTGCAAGGCGGCGGGTTTCGATGCCCGCGTCTCTCACATGGCGCTT
>CBFDAY010000286.1:0-4202 GCA_965602895.1 uncultured bacterium | reverse complement strand
GAAAGAGAACTGGCGCAGCAGCCGCAAGGGCCGAGGAAGGCGGCCTCCACCGGACAGATAAAATTTGCATGCGAGAAATGCGGAACTCGATACACCCTGCCGGCCTCATACTCCGGGAGGAAGGCCAGGTGCAAGAACTGCGACCACAAATTCTACGTCCCGCCCGTCTCCACCAAGGTTGTACGCAGTTCCACGGCCCCCGATTCGTTACCCTCAAAAGAAGCTGGCGAAAAAGTCGAATGACCGTATAAATCAACTTTGACCTATATAAAGTTTCCACTCCATAGAGCCCCCACACCATATCTTTTGCCGAAATAGCCCTCGTACAACTTCCTTCAAAAACCGATACGCAAATGACTTTTGTGCACGGCAGTCATTGCGACACAAACAATCTGCGATGCGAGGCCACCTCCGGCTTTGCGTCCTCTGTGCCAATGCGGTAAGATAAGTCTTGAGAAATCCCGAAATCGTTTCAACCTTTCACTGCAAAATCCCGAAAGGCCCAACAGATGCCGCAATACCAACTCTCGTTCGGAAAAGAAAAAATCGCTTTCAACTTGCCCACGCAATGGAACGTGCTCTGCAATGCTGTCCCCCGCGAAATATTTGCCGAAAAGGAGCTGTCCGAGCTTTTCAAGCGAGCCCTCGCCAGCCCGATAGAGGCGCCGCCGTCGACCGAGATGATGAAAGGAGCCGGGTCTGCCGCGATCGTCATTGACGACGACACCCGACCGACGCCGGTCGACAGAATTCTGCCGCTGATCATCGATTGTCTGGACGCGGCCGGAATCGACGAATCGCGCATCGGCATCGTCATCGCCGTCGGCACCCACCACCCGATGTCGGAGCAGGCAATCCGCAAAAGGGTCGGTGACCGCGTGTACGGCAATTATCAAATTGTTAACCATAATTCGCTTGCCGACGACCTTGTTGAACTCGGAAAACTCTCCGGCGGCGAGACACTCAAGATCAACCGGCTCGTGGCCGAGGCCGATGTCAAGATCGGGCTTGGCTCGGTGATCCCGCATCCGGCCAACGGCTTCGGCGGCGGCCCAAAGCTGATCTTCCCCGGCGTCGGCAACTACGACGCGATCCACCGCCACCACATCGACAACTTCATTAAGCCGAACGCATACGTCGGCAGGCTCAAGAACAACGAATTCTATGCAGGCATCCGCGAAGCGACCGAGATGGTGGAGTTCGACTATCTTTTCAACTGCGTGCTTAACTACCGCGAGGAGGTCGTCGACCTCGTCTGCGGCAAGCCGATCCCGGCCTTCGAGCGCGCCGTCGAGATAACCATCGAAAACTGTGGATTCGACATCGACGAAAAGGCCGACATTACCATCCTCTCGTGCTTTCCCTACGACGTGATCCCCCAGATATTCAAGCCTCTGCGCGCCGCCTCGCTCGCGACCAGGAAAGGCGGACTGATGATCCTGACGGCCAAAAACCTCGGCCCACTGCCGGAGGGGCTGATGTCGATACTGCAATCCGCCGCCGGCCAGGACAACGACAAGCTGATGGCGGCCATGCTCGAAGGCAAGCTCACCAGCTACGGCGCTCCGCTGAACCTCAATTTCTACGTGCCCATACTGCGCGCGTTGAAAGCGTTTCGCTGCGTCGTCGTCACGACCGAGATCCCGACCGAGACAATCGAGGGCATGGGCCTCGTCCATTTCGACGACCTGCAGACCGCCATCGACCACTACGCCCAGACCATGCCCGAGGCCACCGCCCACATCTTCCCCGCCGGCGGCATGACCATCCCAATTTTCAAAGAGGGCTTTAATCCGAATACGCTGTTTGAGGGATTTGCGCGATAAGCGCCGGAGAGATTGGATGGTTTGTTTTAAGCGGTTTGCATATTTCCGGGAGCCGGCGGGAGCCGCCCCTACATTTTCCATTCACATAGGTTCGTCTGTGGCTTGTGGGGCCGAATTCATTCGGCCTTTGCGGCGGCGACGCGCCGCCTGAGATTGCCGCGGCCGCTCGGATCAGTGGTCCTCGCTCCCTCGCAATGACAAAAAGGCGCACGCCCCCCAAACAAAAAACCGCCCCCAAAGCCATGCGGCCCGGGGGCGGTGATTTTTGTTCTGCCTTTTTCGCGCAGGCGCTCTTACACGCTGAACGCGTTGTCGGGTATCTCGATACAGCTGCGGTCCATGTTCTCGATGACTTTCGCCTTCATCTCCACGCCGGGAAGTATGCTGTTTACGAAGAACTTCGCCGAGTAGACCTTGCCGGTGTAGAAGGCGTGGTCGACGGTGTCGGCCTCCGCGGTCTTGAGCGCCTCGGCTGCGATTGCGGCCTGGTCGATAAGCTCGCGCGCAATCACGATCTCGCCGAACATGTGCAGGTAGCGCGTCGCGATCGACATCACGTAGTCGAGGTCGCCTTCCATGGCGATTCCCGCGATCTTCATCGTCGTGCCGAGCAACACATTCTTCGCGGCGTCAAGCTGTTCGACAAGGTCTCCGACCGCCTCGTTGCCCTTGAGGCCGCCTATGAACTCGTCGATGTCGGCCATGTAATTTTGCATCAGCGCGCCGCCGCCGATGTTGAGCTTGCGGCCGATGAGGTCGGCGGCCTGAATGAAGTTGGTGCCCTCGAAGATCATCGCGATGCGTGCGTCGCGACAGTACTGCTCGACCGGGTACTCCTGGCAGTAGCCGTAGCCGCCGTAGCACTGCATGGCGACTGAGGTCATGTCGAAGGACATGTCGGAACAGTAAGCTTTTACCATCGGAGTCATGAGGTCGACATAGCCCTCGTACCACTTGCGCTTTTCTTCATCGGGGTGCGAATGGGCGAGGTCATCATACAGCGCCAGCCTGTAGGCGAACGCCCTCATTCCCTCGGCAAAGGATTTCTGCAAAAGGAGCATGCGGCGCACGTCGGCGTGCTTGATGATCGGCACACGCGGCGCGTCGGGGTCCCTCATCGCTTTGACGTCGACGCCCTGGATACGCTCCTGCGAGTATTGTACGGCATTCTCATAGGCGGCCGCGGCGAGTGCGATTCCCTGCAGGCCCGTGGTGATGCGGGCCTCGTTCATCATCTGGAACATCTGCCTCATGCCCTTGTTTTCTTCTTCGCCGAGCAGGTAGCCGCGGCAGGGTCCGTCCTCACCGAAGTTCAGCGTGCATGTGGCCGAGGCCTTGATGCCCATCTTGTGCTCGATGCCGGCACAGGTAACGTTGTTGAAATCGCCTATGGATCCGTCTTCGTTAACCCAGTACTTGGGAATAATGAACTGGCTTATGCCCTTCGTTCCGGGCGGGGCGCCCTCGACCCTGGCAAGCACACCGTGGATGATGTTTGGGGTCAGGTCGTGATCGCCTGCAGTGATGAAGCATTTGGTGCCCGTAATGAGATAGGTGTCTCCGTCCTTTTTGGCCGTAGTCCTGAGGTCGCCGACTGCGGTTCCCGCTCCGGGCTCCGTGAGGCACATCGTCCCCTGCCACTCGCCGGTGTAAAGCTTCTCACAGAAGGCTTCCCTTAGGGACTCCGGGCCGAAATTTTCGACCATGTGACCGACGCCGGGCCCCGGGAAATAGAGCATGAACGAGGTGCAGCCGCCAAAGAAGATCTCCCCGGCCGCCATCGCGATTGTACCCGGCAGCCCCTGGCCGCCCCACTCGGCGCTGTTGGACATCGAAATCCAGCCATTCTCGCACGCCAGCTTGTAGGCATCGTGAAAGATGGCGGGCGCCTTGACCTTGCCATCCTCATATTTGGCGGCCTCGCGGTCGGCATCCTGGTTCAGCGGACCGAGCACCTCCGTGGCGAACTTGATCGCTTCGGTGATGATCATGTCGAAGTCGTCGCTATCAAAGTCCTTGTACTTGTCAAGCTCGCACAACTGTTCGACTTTGAGCTGCTCGTTCAGCACAAAATCGATGTCGCGCTTGCTGACGCGATAGAAGTTATTCCCCATACGTCACTCTCCTTTGGATACTAATTCCGGCATATCTGTTAAGTTTTTCCGTGGAGCGGACCGAATCAGCAGGGCATACGCCTGTGATTTAAAACAGGCATGCTTCAAGGGGCATTTTCCCAGTTTGATTCGTTGCGTCATTTTACCATAAATCCCTCCGAGATTTCCACTTTTTTCTTCCCGAACGGACGTGAAACCCATTTCCCCAGACTGACGATTCATGCAAACGCGGCTTTGATTCCGCCATCGGCGGGTGCTATAC
>CBFDAY010000285.1:0-4208 GCA_965602895.1 uncultured bacterium | reverse complement strand
AAAGCTTCTTTGAGATAAAGCCCCTGTTCGCACCGATGATGCTCACGGGGCTGGCCCGGATGAACGGACACACGGTCGGCATAGTGGCGAACCAACCGATGGTCAATGCCGGCGCCATAACGGCCAAGGCGGCTCAAAAGCAGCGCCACTTCATCGATCTGTGCGCAGCCTACCACGTACCTCTCATGTTCCTCGTGGACGTCCCCGGCGTGATGACGGGCCCCCAGTCCGAGAGCGAGGCGGCGATGAGACATGGATTGGCCGTCGCCTACGCCCTGGCGTGGGCCGACGTGCCGAAATTCACGGTCGTCCTGCGAAAAGCGTTCGGGTTTGGCGGATCGGCCATGTGCGGCTTCGGCGGCGGGCAGACCCTTACCCTGGCATGGCCGATGGTGGACTTCGCCTCGATTCCCGTGGACAGCGCGATACTGGCCGCGCACGGGACCGAGCTTGCGGAGGCCGATGATCCGCAGGCTCTGTTCAAAGAATTTGAGGAACTCTACAAGACCTATTCCGGCCCGTATCCGGCGGCGGGCAGCTTTAACATCGACGACGTTATCGATCCTCGCGAGACGAGGCCGAGAATCGTCCGCGCGCTCGAACTGGCGCTGAACCGGCGATCCGCCCCCGCATCGCCCTCGATGAGGCATGGGGTAATGCCCTGAGAGGCATGCAGGAAAATCCGAGGCAAGTGGTGAAAGAGGGAATGGATAATATGTGTGTCAGGACGGAGGATGACCGATGAAAAAAGCCGTCTATTATGGGGTGAGGGACGTTCGAGTGGAGCGGGTCGAGGAGCCGGCGCCGGGGTATGGGGAAGCCAAAATCAAGATCAAGTACTGCGGGATTTGCGGATCGGACCTGCATGAGTACATGCACGGCCCCTTCCCGGCCAGCCCTTTCGGACACGAGGTTTGCGGCAAAATCATCGAGCTTGGGCCCGGAATCGAGGGCTTCGAAGTCGGCGACAGGGTGATGTCCATCAACAGGGACGGATACGCCGAATACCAGGTTACCCCACAGGATCGGCTGATCAAACTGCCGGCGGATATGGCGTGGGAGAGGGCGGTCATGCTCGAACCGCTGGCGGGCTCCGCATATGCAATAGAGCGAGGGCGCGTAAAGCCCGGCGACACCATATTGATCGCGGGAGCCGGACCGGTGGGCTTGACCCTGCTCATGGGCGCGCGGGCCATCGGGGCGCAGACGATCTACATGACCGAGATTTCTCCGACAAGACGCGACAAGGCCGAGGAACTGGGCGCGACGGCCGTTCTTAATCCGCTGGAAACCAAGATACCACCGAAAATCAGAGAGTTGACCGGCGGCCGGGGCGTTGATGTTGCCATCGAGGCGGTCGGCATCGAGTCGACCTTGAAGGACTGCCTCGCCTCAACGAGCTATCGCGGGACGGTCGTCGTACAGGGGATCTTCACCGAGAAAGCGCATTTGCACATGCTTGCCTTCGTCAGCAAAGAAATGACAATGATCGGATGCAATTCGACCAATCCGGCCCTCGCCCTGGAGTGGACCCTGGCCAAGAACCTGGAACTTGAAAAAATCGTCACGAGCACGATCCCTCTCGACGATATCGCCGCCCGCGGATTCGACGTCCTGGCCGATGACAAAGACAAGGAAATAAAGATCCTCGTCGAACCCTGAGGAAAAAGCGATTAAATCTCGGGGACGAGAGAAAGCGGCCTTGCTATTTTGCCGCCCGGAAAGGGATCGCCAGCAGCGACCAGAGGTTGAGGCCCTTCGGCTCCCGGAAACGGGCCAGTCCTATGGTCATATCCGTGTGTCCCCGTGAGGGCTGGGGGCGATAGGTCTCGAAGATGCGATCCCACCACGGCAGGTTGAACCCGAAGTTTGAGTTGTACTCTTTAATGATAACGGAGTGGTGCACGCGATGCATATCGGGGGTGACAACAAAAAGCCGCAAGACACGGTCGAGACCCTGCGGCATCCGGACGTTGCCGTGGTTGAACATGGAGGTGGCGTTCAGCGCGACTTCGAAAATCAGCACGGCCATAGGCGGCGCGCCCAAAAAGAATATGGCCCCGATCTTTATGCACATGGAAAGGACAATCTCCAAAGGATGGAACCTGGTTCCCGTTGTAACATCGAAATCGAGGTCCGTATGATGAACCTTGTGAAGACGCCACACGAGAGGGACGAAGTGGAACATGAGGTGTTGCAAATAGATCGTGAAATCGAGGGCGACGACCCCGATAGCGATTTTCACCCAGTGGGACGCCTCTAACAGATTGAGCAATCCCCAACCGCGCTCCCGCGCCAGAATCGCAAACCCGACCGCTCCCGCCGCGAAAAAGAACCTTACGACCATCGTGTCAAGGAGGGTTATGCCCAGGTTGTTCGCCCAACGCACGGCCTTGGACGTCGTCAACGCACGGCGCGGCGCCGCGACCTCCCAAAGCGCCATGGAGGCGAAGATACCCAAGAAAAAACCGAGCCGGATGTAAGCTTCTTTGCCGAATATAAACTCGTTCATTCACCGTTCTTTCGATTTTGCCAAGACAATTTCAAGCTTTGCGCCGCCGGGAATAACCTCCGCAAATGAATCCGATACGGTTATCTCCGGCCGGCGCTCATCAGGCCCGCACGCCCGGGGAAAATCCTACCACACGGGTTCATAGCCCTCGGGGAGAAGGCTCCATTTAGACCCGTAGACATGCACGCGCCTTGTCGGATTACCCCGGTCGTCCGCAAACGCTCCGCCTGCATGCGCCCAGGCCAGCACTCCGCCCTTGAGATTATATGCATCGATCCCCCGCTCGCGCAGTTCTCTTGTATAAGACCCGCTCCTGACTCCTATAGTACAATACACTGCGACAATGGCGTCACGATAGCCGTCGATATTGCGCTCGAACGCTTCGGCGGAAATCGCTCCCCGGATCATCGAGATTTCCCTCTCCTCCGGCTTCCGCTTATCCACGAGAATCACTTTCTCCTTTTTTCCCCTCTCGATCAGTTCCTCGACCGACAGATCGGGCGCATTGGGAAAACCGCGCCTGCCGCGCTGATACAGGGCATCGATCTTCTCGAGGTTTGAGCGGGGATCATCCTCTTGGCATGCCGTCAGCAGCAAACAAACGCCTAGAACGCCTGTGGCGACAAACACGGCCGCAGCCATTCGGACTCGCAACTTGCCCGCATGTGAGAAAGCCCGTATCAAGCCGGAATTACCTCCGGGGAGAATGATGTGGGATATTGCAGATGTTTCATTTGCTCCAAGTATACCCCACAGCGACGATAACCGCCATATCCATATGGCCGCGCATCCCCACCTCTCGAAGCCGGATGAGCTGCCGATCAGCTACAACGTCAATACGCTCAATTCCCGGGACCATTTTAATTATGCCGACATCTATCGGCCGCGGTTCATCAATATCATCGTCAGATGAGCCGGCCCACCATTTGAGCAATTCATCGGTCCCCCTTGAAAACTCCTTTCCCGGAGATTATAATTACGCCAAGACATCCATGGGCCGAATCCGGCGCGGCTTTGGGCGAAAGGACGTTAATATGTCCGAAAAGGGCTCTCGCCCCCGGCATTCGCCGATGAGCCCGAAACCGCGAGGATCGGTTCAAAGACAAACCTCAAGAAAGGAACAGAAAAATGGCTTCTGAAGTATTGCCCGTCGAGAAAATCAAGGAACGCATAGGCGAGGAAATCGGCGTCAGCGACTGGATCCCGATCGACCAGAAGCGCATCAACGATTTCGCCGATTGCACCGAGGATCACCAGTGGATCCATGTCGATGAAGAAGCCGCCGCCGGCGGCCCGTTCGGCAAGACCATCGCCCACGGCTACCTGACCGTTGCCCTTTTGCCGCGCTTCTCCGCCGGCATATCCCTTGCGCCCGAGGGAACGATGATGGCGATAAACTACGGCATGAACAAGCTGCGCTTCGTCAAGCCCGTGCCTGTGGGCTCGAGGGTCAGGGACAAGATCGTGCTCAGCGGCGTCGAAGAAAAAGGCGGCGGAAGGGTCCTCATGGAGACCACACACACTGTGGAGATCGAGGGCGAGGACAAGCCGGCATGCGTCGCCGAGACGCTCACGATGTTCTTCACGAAATAGCCCGAAGTTATCGGCGAACCGCAATAGTCTTTCCCCGAGGGGAACACGCTCGCGCTCCGGCATGTCGCCGGCGCGCACGAAGCTGACAACCGTGCTTTGTGCC
>CBFDAY010000284.1:0-4233 GCA_965602895.1 uncultured bacterium | reverse complement strand
ATTCCATTTTGGATATCCAAGCGCCTGGCCGATAAGCTAGCGATGGCAAGCGGCCATCAGCTTGTCGATGACCGGAAGATGTAAGATAGCATTCGAGAAATCCCCGATTGAGGAAAGACCATGAAACCCTTGAAGACCGTTTCGCGAAAGACCGTTCTCGATCTCGGCAGGTATCTCGTTGTCGAGAACCATTCGGTCGAGCTGCCCGATGGCAGGGTAATCCCGGACTGGCCGTGGATCATCACGCCGGATTACATCAACGTCGTCGTAGTGACCGAGGACGGCAGGTTCCCTGTATTTCGGCAGACGAAGTACTCGGTCGAAGGCGTTACGCTCGCGCCCGTCGGCGGATACATCGACCCCGGCGAGGAGCCCTTGGCCGCGGCAAAGCGGGAATTGATGGAGGAAACCGGCTACGAGGCGGCTGACTGGACGCACATGGGAACCTTCGCGGTCGACGGCAATCGCGGCGCGGGCACGGCGCATCTGTTTCTCGCACGCGGCGCGCGCAGAATCGCCGACGTCGAATCGGACGATGTCGAAGATCAGGAGCTTCTTTTGCTGGACCGCGACGAACTTGAAGCCGCGCTCGACGCCGGCGAATTCAAGGTACTCGCATGGGCGGCCAATGTGGCATTGGCGCTCCGACACATTGACGCTTGACCTCCTCTGGCCGAAGCAATTATAATCCCACCAAAATAGGAATGGGGCCCCTGAGCCGATCCCGGCCTTATGGCGGGGATTTTGATTAATGGGAGATATGCAATGGTTCAAAAGTTGTTTTGGCTGGCCCTGGCCGGAGCGCTGGGGACACTGGCCCGCTATGGAGTCGCCGGAACGGCACAGCGCGTGTTCGGCGGCGAGTTTCCGTGGGGAACTCTGGCGGCAAACCTCGCCGGATGTTTCCTCGCGGGGCTGTTCTGGTCGGTGGCGGAGAGCAGATTAAGCATCAGCGGCCAGATGCGTACCATCGTCCTCATGGGATTCATGGGCGCGTTCACGACCTTTTCGGCTTTCATGCTGGAGACGAGCGAGCTGCTCCGCGACGCGCAGTGGTCGTGGGCGCTCGGGAACATCGCGTTGCAGAATATCCTCGGCCTGATCTTGTTTTTCATCGGCCTGGGCATCGGTCGCTTCATTTAAGGAGGGGCACGGAATGAAACTGCCATCGGAAGCTGAACTGCTCAGGATCTTCGTCGGCGAGAGCGACAAGCACGGCGGACGGCCTCTATATGAGGCGATAGTCGAATCGGCCCGCGAGCGGGGCATGGCGGGCGCCACTGTGTTGCGCGGGGCGCTCGGCTTCGGCGCCCACAGCCGGATTCACACCGCCAAAATATTGAGGTTGTCCGAAGACCTCCCCATCGTCGTCGAAATCGTCGATAAGCCGGAAAGGATCGCCGACTTCCTGCCCGAGCTAGACGAGATGATCGACGAGGGCCTGATCACGCTGGAGAAGGTGAAGGTAATAGCGTATCGCCACAATTCCGGCGATCCGGCGGACCATTGAAAGTATGGGAAATATTTCGCCCCTCCTCCCGACTACACAGGCGTAAGGAGAAAGCATGCCGCGATTTCCGACCGTGATAGCCAGCTCGGTCATACGCTCGGCGCACCAGGGCCAGAGCCACGGCGGCGTGTACGTCGTCGACCTCGAAAACGAGCGCTGCGCCCAGGTGATCGATTGGGACGATGACACAATAAGCTGGGAAGGCAGAGGCCTGGACAGAGGGCTAAGGGGCATCGCCCTTTACGGCGACAATATCTGCATCGCGGCAAGCGACGAAATATTCGTCTACAACAAAAGCTTCGAGATTGTCGGAAGTCACAGAAACCGATATCTCAGACATTGCCACGAGACTTTCCTGGACGGCGATAGCCTGTATTTGACTTCGACAGGCTTCGACTCCATCCTCGAATTCGACCTATTATCAAAGAGCTTTGCGAAAGGGTATTGCCTGAGGGGCCGGGAGTTGAGTCTTTTTGACCCGAACTCCCGCTCCGGCCCCGAGCCTGCCGATACGCTTCACATCAACAATGTCCACTGCCTGAACGGAGACTTATATACCACGGGCACCGGCCTGACGGAACTGCTGGTTATCAACAATGGCGAGCTGTCTTCTTATGCGACAATTCCTCCGGAGACCCACAACGCCCAGCCTTTCAGAGACGGCGTTCTGATAAACGATACCGCCGCCGATCGCATATCCCTTTTGGATCGAACGGGGGAAATCGTCGAAGCATTTGATATCATACGCTACGATGAAGGCAGCCTTCTCATGACGGACCTGCCCGAGGATCATGCGCGGCAGGCATTCGGCAGGGGCCTTTGCATGACGGACGACGGATTGATAATAGGCGGCTCGTCGCCGGCGACGATTTCGGTGTATGAATTCGGCCGCCCCGAGCCCCTGAAAACCGTGAACATCACGATGGACGTCCGAAACTCGATCCACGGCCTCGAAATCTGGCCGTACGATCCATTATAGCGGTCAAACGATACCGCAAGCAGTGAAACCCGTGAAAAAACAAGGCAGAACGAACGGAAAACTAAAAGAGAAGATCGGAACCCGCCTGCTGTTCGGACCGGCGGGCGTGCCGAAGCTTGCGGCCAGGCGCGACAGTGAGGCTGGCATCGCCAGGGTCAAAGAGGTCGGGCTCGATTGCATGGAGCTTGAGTTCGTGCGCGGCGTCTCGATGGGCGAGAAAAAGGCGCTGCAGGTCAAGGCGGCGGCCGAGGAACTCGGCGTTTCTCTCACCGTTCACGCGCCATATTACATAAACTTCAATTCGTCCGACTCGAAGAGTGTCACCGCGTCGAAGAAGCGGCTTTTCGATTCGGCCCGAATCGGCGCTCTGGCAGGCGCCAGGAGCGTCGCGTTTCACCCCGGCTTCTATATGGGCGAGTCCCCGGCGAAAACGATCCGGAGGATAAAAAAACATCTCAGGGAAGTCGCCCGCAAGTGCGCGGACGAGGGTGTCGACATACAGCTCAGGCCCGAGACGACCGGCAAGCCGTCGCAGTTTGGCCGCCTCGACGAGGTGCTTGCGCTGAGCGCCGAGCTGGACGGCATAGCCCCATGCGTGGATTTCGCGCACCTCCACGCATACAGGGGAGAAATGAATTCTTACGACGAATTCGCATCGGCGCTCGAGGCCGTGCGCCGCGAACTCGGCCCGGGCGCGTCGGCCGACATGCACATACATGTCTCGGGCATCCACTTCGGCCAAAAGGGCGAGATCAAGCACCTCAACCTGGACGATTCCGATTTCAACTATATCGAACTCCTCAGGGCGCTGAAAGATCACGGTGTCGGCGGGAGACTCATATGCGAGAGTCCCGACCGCGAGGCCGACGCGATCATGATGCAGAACAGATATCGTCGGCTCAGGAAGAGAAAGCTCAAACGAGGAAGGTGACACGAATGGAGTATGACGGTATAGGCGATAGATACCAGAGCCTCACCAAGTACGTCCGCGGCTCGCTCCCCGGACACTACCTCGACTGGGGCGCCCAGCCGTCTTTGCGCAAGGCGTTTCCGGGTTCGACAAAAACCGTGAAGCTCCCGCCTCCGTCAAGCGACGGCGGCCCGCCGCTTTGGGAGACCATTCGGGCGCGCCGCTCGGAGCGTTCGTATCGAGCGGAACCGATCACGACGGAGCAGCTTTCCCAGCTTTTGTGGGCGACGCAGGGAACCACGCGCAGGATGCGCCACCATCAATACAGGGCCGCACCGTCGGCGGGCGCGCTTTACCCCGTCGAGACATATCTCGTCGTCAACCGCGTCGAAGGTCTCGATTCCGGCCTTTATCACTACGATGCGCTCGAGGCCGTTCTGCAGCTTCTAAAAGAAGGCGACCTCGGCCCGCAGACGGCGGCCGCCGCGCTGGACCAGCCCGTGGCCGAGACCGCGGCAGTCGTTTTCATATGGACGGCGATACCCGAAAGAGGGAAATGGAAATATCTCGAACGCGCCTACCGCTATATTTATCTGGATGCGGGCCACATCGCGCAGAACCTGTATCTGGCTGCGACCGCACTGGGCCTTGGGTGCTGTGCCATCGGCGCGCTCTACGATGAAGAGGTGAATCAATTGGTGGGCGTTGACGGCGTGAGCGAGACCGCCATATACATGTGCGCCGTCGGCAGATTATGATCCTGCGAGCTTTTGACCCGGCTGCGGCGGCGCCATCTCTCGCAAAAACTTCCGGGCCGAGTACGGCTTGGGGTCT
>CBFDAY010000283.1:0-4246 GCA_965602895.1 uncultured bacterium | reverse complement strand
CAACGGCCTATCCTCTGGCAAGTCTCGACAATGGACTTGTTTGGGTAACAAATGCTTGCGGTGTGGAGAGATGCCCAACCCCAACATGTTGGGTTGATCTGCCAAATTTCAAACAGATTGGGCGCTTTTGCCACGAGAAACATCCGAGAGTCCCTGCAAGATATTACATATTGCAAACCAGCACTCCCAATATTATATTCCATAAGTCATGAAATGTCAAGTCCAAGCCATCATGACAGATCGCTGGAGATGCTGAGATGCCCCGAAATTCGCTTTTTGGCTCGTCCCGATCTTTATCCCGGCGTCGCATGTCAATGCCGCCCCGCTCTGGCATTCAAAAGGGGAGACTCCGGTTTCTTGTTTCGCAAAGCCTGAATTTTCAAGATGTTGTAAATATAAACGCCTTCCCAATATGTAGCCGCTTCACCCTCGGGGGAGCAAATTGCAGGGGCTTTGTGGTAATATAATAATTCCCCATTGCCTGTGTAGATTGTGTTTGCCCTCATTGGAGTCCAGCCGACAGGAGATAGACCAATGGAATGCGACATTCTCATACGAGGCGGGATGATATTTGACGGCACGGGATCCGAGCCTTTCAAGGCGGATCTGGCCATTAAGGACGGTCGCATCGTCGCGCTTGGTGAGGCCGCCGGAAAGCCCGGCGCGGCTCAGACCATCGACGCCGGCGGCATGGCGGTTTCGCCAGGGTTCATCGATGTGCATACCCATGCGGACTTTATGCTGGCCTCTCCGCAGCACCGCGATGCGATGGAGCCGTTTGTGCGCCAGGGCATCACTACGGTGGTCGCCGGCAACTGCGGCTTTTCGCCCGCTCCGATAAATCACGACCACATCGGCGACGTGTCCGCATATTGGGACTGTATCCTGCCGAGGGAGGGGCTGTCGTGGAACTGGAACACCATGGCCGAGCTTCTCGATTACATGGAGGGCGTTTCCCCGCTCGTCAATGTCGCCCAGCTTGCGGGCCACGGGATAATCCGCATCAATGTGATGGGTTACAGCCGGGACCCCGCTTCGGCGCAGCAGCTCCGGGCCATGCGGGAGCAGGTGCGGCGGTCGCTGGAGGAGGGCGCCGTGGGGCTGTCGTTCGGTCTCGGGTATGTCCCGGGAGTATGGGCAAATACCGATGAGCTGATAGAAGTGGCCCGCGATCTGCCCGACTACGGCGGTCGCATCACGGTCCACCTGCGGGGACAGACGATATTCATGGAAAACTCCGTGAGGGAAATGATTCGAGTTGCGGAGACCGTCGGAGCGCCGCTTCAGCTTTCGCATTTCGTTCCCTATGACCCCGCCTATACGGAGCAGTTCTTTCAGGCGTACCAAGCTACGGAGGAGGCCCGCGCCCGCGGCGTGCGGATCGGCTACGATCTGCTGGCTTATGGCGTCGCATCGACAACGGTCTGCATGATCTATCCGCCGTGGATGTTCGAGGGCGGGATGGACGCATTTCTCGAACGGCTGGCGGACACAAAAATCAGGGAACGGCTGGTCGATGAGATCAGGCACTGGGAGCCCGAGTGGCCGACATGGGAGACGGGCATGTGGCCCGACCACAGGTTTGACGAAGAGACAGGCTGGAGCCAGTACCGCTTCTGCGGATTCAGGAAACCCGAGTATCAGAAGTATGAGGGCCTCAACCTGGAAGCGATTGCGGAGGATATGGATAAGGATCCTTTCGAGGCCCTGTTCGACCTGACACTCGCCGAAAAGGGGCGACTGTATTACACATCGGGGTCTCATGATGACGATGGCTTGGATGAGGTGATGGGCGTTTTCCTCCGGCTGCCCAATATGGCCTTCATGACCGACGCCATCGGCATCGGGCATCGCGCGCGGCATCCGTCCCATTACGGGAGTTATCCGCGCTTTCTGGGCAGGCACGTCAGGCAATGGCAGACCTTTTCGCTCGAAGAAGCCGTGCGCAAGAGCACGTCGCTGCCGGCCGAGCAGCTCGGGCTGTCCGATCGCGGCGTGATCAGGGAAGGCGCTCATGCCGATATCGTGATCTTTGATCCCGAGAGGGTTAATGATAAGGCTTCCTTTGCAAAGCCGTTCCAGTATTCCGAGGGAGTGGAGACCGTCATCATCAACGGCGCGCCCATATGGCATGAGGGCCGTTTCAGCAAGAGCAAACCTTCCGGGCGGGTTATCCGGCGCGGATGAGTTTCGTGTACATATTTCGTGGCATCATTCGAATGCAATAGCGAGACGACGATGAGGAGAATCTGTCTTGACGAGTCAAATTGATTTTCAACCGATCTTTGATCCCCGCTCTATAGCAATCGTGGGCGCATCCAACGATCCGACCAAGTATGGCGGCCGCACTTATTTCGCCTTGAAGGATCGAGAATATACTGGGCGTCTTTATGCGGTCAATCCCAAAGCGGGCGATATCGACGGCGAACCCGCTTATGCCAAGGTGCAGGATATTGCGGAAGATATAGATATGGCGATAGTGGCGGTGGCCGCCCCGTTTGTCGTGCAGGCCGTCTCCGACTGCGCCGAGAAGGGCATTCGCGCCGTGCAGATATTAACCGCCGGCTTCAAGGAGAGCGGTTCCGCCGAGGGGGCGGCGTGGGAGGGGCGAATCGCGGACATCGCCCGAGAAAACGGCATGAGGATAGTCGGCCCCAACTGTTTCGGCATCTACAGCCCCGAGAGCGGGCTCACAGTGCTGCCCGGGCCGGATTTCCCGAAAGACGGAGGGCCCGTCGGCGTTATTTCGCAGAGTGGAGGTTTCACCTCTTTTCTGGTTCGCAAGGCCATGGGGCTGGGGATTCGCTTCAGCAAGGTGGTCAGCTACGGGAATGCCTGCGACCTCAATGAATGCGATTACCTCTCATATTTCGAGGCCGACGAGCAGACGAAGATGGTGGTCGCCTACGTCGAGGGCGTAAGGGACGGCAGGCGATTCTTCGATCTGGTGAAAAGGATGTCCCTCAAAAAGCCGGTCTTCATTTGGAAAGGCGGACTCACCGAGCTGGGCAGCCGCGCCGTTGCCAGTCACACGGCCTCGCTCGGAGGGAGCCGCGCCGTGTGGGACGGTTTTTTCAAGCAGTCGGGCGCGATTCCCGCGACCGGCATCGACGAAATAATCGATCTTATCGTCGGGTTCCGGTGTCTTCCCGATTTCGTGGGAAGGCGCGTATCCGTCATCAGCGGCGGCGGCGCAATCACGGTTGCGGCCTCGGACGCTCTCGACCCCGTCGGCATGTCGATTCCGCAGTTTTCCGAAGAGACCAGGGCCGCTATCCGCGCCCTGCTGCCCGCCAGCGGAAACACCGTGGGCAACCCGCTCGACACCGGCCCGCCGATATTCCTTCTTCCGACCGTGAAGCCCATTCTCGAGGCCGTAGCGGCCAGCGATCGCATCGATGTCGCGATTGCGCAGCACGAGGTGAGCGCCTACTTGCCCGCCTTTATCGAAGAGACCGCCGAGATAATTCCCTCGATCAAGGATGCCGGCGGCAAGCCCTTTATCGTGACTTTGCCGGCTCCGACCACTTCGAGCGACACGATGGACATCGAGGAGACTCGCCGAAGGTATCGGGAATGGTATGTGAGGCGCGGGGTCGCCGTCTTCGAGACCTTCGAGACAGCGGTCAGCACCCTTGGAAAGATAGTCCGCTACAACGAATTCGTCGCCGAGCGAAAGGCGCAATGAAGTCTTGGCTCAACGTCTTCGCCTTAAGAAGCATGTGAGAATAGCCGGCCTTCCCGATAGGTTTCGATTATGCGGATCCGGTCGAGGCGCTCGGGATCGGTTTTCAGCGGGTTTTCCGAGAGGACGACAAGGTCCGCGAGCTTTCCCGCTTCCAAGCTTCCTACTTTGTCTTCGAGAAACAATTGCCAGGCCGGGTTGATGGTTACCGCTTTGATTGCCTCGGCGACGGTGATTGTCTGGTCTTTCCCGATTCTCTCGTCGTTTCGAGTCATGCGGGTGACGGCGGTGCGCATGAGTCTCAAGGGCTCGGCCGGGTACATGGGGGAATCGTTGTGGAGCGAGCTTCGATGGCCGTGCGCCTGCGCGGCGGCTATCGGCATCGAGATATTCGCGCGCTGCGGGCCGACGATCTCATCTCGCAACGCCTCCCCGTAGTAATAGATATAGTTGATGTGCCAGCTCGGAGTCACGCCCAGGCGGGCCGCTCTCTCGAGTTCGTCCGCGGGAAACAGGCCGCCGTGCTCTATGCGATGCCGGTGATCGTTCCTTGGCGATGCT
>CBFDAY010000282.1:0-4295 GCA_965602895.1 uncultured bacterium | reverse complement strand
CTTCAGAAATAATTGTCACGCAATTGTTGCATAATGTCGGCGGGATTGTCAAACAAGATGGGATGTTCTGACGAAGGAGGAGAGGCCCACCAAATGATGGAATACGTATCTGCTAAGATTAAGCTTTTCCCTTTTCGATCGCCAGTTTCACGAGAGCGGAGTGAACTTTTTCGACCTCCTTTTCCACTTTCTCAAGCGAGCCGGAATTGTCGATGACATAATCGGCATGCTTAATTTTTTCCTCGATGGGCATCTGCGCATCGAGGCGCTGAAGCATGGCGTCGCGGTCGAGGCCGTCGCGCTCGGTCAATCTTTGTAGCTGTTGCTCGCGCGTGGCGTACACAACGATGATCTTCTCGAACATACCCTGCAGTTTCACCTCGATCAGCAGGGGAACGTCGGCGAGCACGAGCGCGTCGGGGTTTTTTTCGCCGATCTCCTGGATACGCCGTGAATACTCTTCGAAGAGCCGGGGATATATGAATCCCTCCAGCTTTCTTCTTTTCTCCGTGTCGGCGAAAACGATGTCGCCAAGCCTGGTGCGATCCAGCGTGCGATCTTCATTGAGGACGGACGGGCCGAAATAATCGACGATGTCTTTCCATGCGGGCATGTCCGGCTCGATGACATCGTGGGACAGCACATCGAAATCCACGATGACCGCCCCGCGCTCTTCGAACATCTCGGAGACGGTGCTTTTGCCGGTGGCGATTCCGCCTGTGAGGCCAACAATCAGCATAGCAGATTCATCCGGGTTGGGCTACGGGTCGGCCGTCCTACTCGGGCGGATTCCCGTACGCGCTGAGCAAGCCTGGGCTCGGGTCGACCTGCGCGCCAAAGAGGGAAATGGGATAGCGTATTCCCCTGGCGTACAGCCCTTCAAGGCCTTCCACAATTTTTTCCATGTAGCCGGGCGGGATCGCCATGATCATCTCGTCGTCCTGGGCGTGGCCGTAGCGCCTCTCGCCGTAACAGGGGATTGTGAGCGCAGGCTTGCCGCTCAAGTAGCACTGGGCGATCGAGTCGGCGCATGCGGTCTCGCCGACGCTGAAGAACTGCAAACGCTCGTAGTCGCGAAACTGGAGCGCGTTTATCAGCAGAATCATCTGGGCCGGGTTGCCGTAGACGATGACCATGTCGGGTTCAAACGGATTGTAGACGAGCGGTCCCAAAATGACGGCGTTATATTTGCCCGAGGGGATAAGCGGGATGGAATCCTCGCACTTGCGGGCATCCTCCACGGTGGCGCACCACACCATGCTGCGCATGGTACCGTCGGCGATGTACTCGGGCAGATCCGATAACCCGATGATGCTGGTGCACCTCGGCGAGACAAAATCGTCCGCGACGGCGCCGACCGTCCAATCGTAAGTGCGCACAATCGTGATCAACTGGCAGGTTGTGACTTTGTGCGGCAGACGACGCACCCAGGGATTATTGTCCAGCTCGGCGGCGTCTTCGAGCAACTTGAAGCCGACCGGAAAAGTCCTCAACCTCAGGAGCGATTCCAGCTTTTTTATCAGTTCTGTCCAATCGGGCATGATATATTCCTCCATTTGCGCTTGTTCAATCCTGGCGTAGCGGCTCGATGCTATAGCGGCCTGCAATGAGTTCGGCGATGAGTTCCTCTTCACTCGATACGTCGTTCTCGAAACGCGTGAAAAGCTTGCCGACGGCGTCGAGCGTGTGCGCATCGCTTCCCGCAACGCACGGCAGTCCGCACTTTTCGGCGACTTCAAAGGCAATCTCGATCTCCCGCTGCGTGACCTTGCAGTTGTACGCCTCTATCGCATCGACATGCTGAAAAACCGCGCGCTCAGCCGCTCGCTCCGGCGATAGCGAGAGATCGGAAAAACCGAACATGAGGAACCCCCTGAACGGATGCGCCGCTATCGTGAAACCGCCGGTATCTTCGACGCGGCGGCGCAATTCCGAGACGGTGGGAACATCGTCAATCGGCTCATGGAGCCCGAAGACCAGGATGTCGCCGTCCTTCGTGGTGACTTCCATGCCCCGAAATATGGGGAGACCGAACTTGTCGATCAGTCGCAGCACTTCGTCGCGGTCCCATGGCTTGTTGTGCTCGGTCAGGCAAATGCCTCCCAATCCCATCTCCTTGGCCTTGCCTGCGAGGTCTTCGACACTCATGTTGCTGCAGGAGGAGGCGGGGTAAGTGTGGCAATGCAAATCGATATTCAACTTCTTTGCTCCATCGGACGGAAGGTTTCTCTCAGTCCGAAAGCCTCTTAACCAAGGGGCTCTACTCTGAATAGGCCATGCAGCCGTCGCGCAGGGTCGGGACTGTTTCCAGCAGGCGCCGCCGCACGGCGTCGTCGTCGGCAGGCAAGCCTTCGTCTTCCAGGTCCTGCCTTACGAAACCTATTGAGGCGGATACGACCGAATGGCAGCATTCAACCAAAAGAGTCGCATAATGACGACAGCCTGCGCGGCCAATCTCTTTTTTTATTTTTTCGGCGATTCCCGGCCCGATACGCATTCCGACGGCATTTTGAAGGACTTCATCACCACGGGGACATTCGGGCGTGGTGAAACGCTTCATCTTGCCGTCGATCCGCGTTATTTCGTATTCGGGCAGCGAAAATTCTACGTCCAGTTCCATCGAATAAATATAGTCATCAAGAATTCCGTGGGCCACGACGCGGTCTTTCGCAAGGCGTTCTATGCCTACGTGTTTCGTTCGCGTGAATTTGAGCATGACGTGTCCTCTCTTCGGGGTATCTACAGTCGGCCCTTGAGCAGAGGGCCGTTTTCATCGAATGCAACGCAGCTGTTCAGCAGCCGCGGATTCATCTGGACCATCTGCAATAGTCCCGCCACGCGGTCCTCCTCGCTCATCGAGTCGGCCATGGCCATCTGCTGCGCAGTGAAAGCAAGCACGATCGCGTCACACGCCTCGAACATAAGATCGGCCATGATCCGACAGCCCTGATCGCTACCTATGAGCGTGTCGAGCGCTTTTGTAAGGCCCGAGCCCACGCGCAGACCGACGGCTTTCTCGGGCAAAGAGGCGGCGTCTTCACATTCCTCGTTGAAAGAGCGGCTGAGCTTTCCCTTCGCGGCGGCGACCTCGAGGTCGGGAATGGTCACTTCGATCTCCACCTCGGCGGCGAAGTAGGTGTCCTCGAAACGGTTGGTGACCCGAAATCTGTCGTCCGCAAGCGGGAGGACGGTCACATGCTTGTTACGTGTGTAACAGAGGGTCATCTTCTCGATCTCCTTTGCGGCCCATGGCAGGGCCCGCTTGAAGCGCGTCTTCTTATGGGTTGGTCGGGCCGAGGCAATATATCGTTTGCCAAGCCCTCGTATATGCCATATTGGAGGCCGGTGGGGTTTACCGGCAATGACAGGGCCCACGCTCATAGCGGCCTATCTCAATTGAGACTATATCCGACGCGGGCGGCTATGTCAACTCCCCAATCGGGGGCGGCGCGCGCCATGATATCGCCGATTTGGCGCGAATGGAGATCGTGAATAAAAGGGAAGGATGATAGACGCTTTAGATATGCCTGAGCCTCATGCGGCCTATCAGGCGATTCCAAAAACCGCCAGATGAGCCCGCGCAGAGTTTCTCGCTTTGTTCCCCGACGAACTTTACTATCGGCTCAAGACTGATAGGAGGGATGAATCCATCGCGGCGCCTGACATTAGCTCCGCTGTCGTTCAGGAACAGGATGGGAATGCCGCTTGTTTTAAGCTTGTTTTTGGCCCGCGTCCTTCGCTCGCCATCATTCAGCACGCGGAGATCGAACACAATGCAATCCGGATCGCCTAATTTGAAAAAGGTAAGTCCCTCTTTGGCGTTTTCCGCGCCTATAAGCGACAAATTGTACGTCGACGCCAGGGGCCCCATCACCTGGTGCAATTCCGGATTGCTCGATACGAGTAAAATCGTTCCACACTTTGCCATGACTCCCTCCTGTTGTTCAGCTTGTCACCTCGAACCACGAGGGGAAAGTGAGCAAAAAGCATACCGTGCCGGGAATGCTCAGTTGATCGGCGGATGGGAAGAGGGAAACCCCAATAGAACAGGGCAATTATATCTGGCAGGTTTGTGAGCGGGGCCGTGAGCGAGAATCATCTATCTGCGCCCAGACCTCAAATAAGGTCTTAAACATCTTATTCGTGACAATTTTGCCCGTCGGCAATGCGTCTGTTCCGGCAATATGCGTGTTATTGAATCAGACCGATCCCTTTTGCGTAGGCCTCGATTTTCGACACAATATCGGTGTCGCCAAATATTCCGGCCGTGAGACCGAATTCGTACTCGAGGCCCG